>JBAXMT010000017.1:0-21212 GCA_037134135.1 Methylococcaceae bacterium
CGGCAGAATCCGTTTTAATTGGATCTGAAACCGATACAATCCCAACAATTCCACCATTCACAGCTAACAACATGGGCGTTTGTCCCAATTCGGCTAATTCGTCTAACGTCGTTAAATAATCATCAACCAAAATTTCTTGTTCAAGCATTAACGTTTTATTTCCAAACAAAACGGGCTGGTCTTTCCATTGACCGATTACGCCACGTCCTGCAATTGCTTGAAATTTTTTGATTCGATTTAGTTTTAAATCCTGCGATTTTGCAGCATTTAAAATACTACCCGCGAGTGGATGCTCTGAACCCGACTCTAAACTTGCAGCAAGTTGTAAAACGGCTTTTTCGTCGAATTCCTCAAACGCCAAAACTTTCGCAACCGTTGGTTTTCCTTGTGTGACAGTGCCTGTTTTATCCAAAATAATGCAGTTCAATTTCCCCGCCGTTTGCAACGCTTCACCTTTACGAATCAAAATGCCCGATTGCGCCGCACGCCCCACCGCCACCATCACAGAAATCGGTGTCGCTAGCCCCAACGCACACGGACACGCAATTACCAAAACGGTCATCGAGGTGACAAACGCATACGCCAACGCGCCATCGCCTCCGAAAATCAGCCACATTAAAAACGTCACCGCTGAAATTCCGACCACCGTCGGCACAAAAATACTCGCAATTTGATCCGCCAAACGTGCAATTTGTGGTTTGCTGCTTTGCGCTTGCCGAACGCTTTTAATGATTTGCGCCAACGCGGTATCACGTCCAATGCGCGTCGCGGTAAATAAAAAACTGCCTGTTTGATTCATTGTGCCGCCCGCGACATTTGAACCAATTATTTTTTCAACGGGCATAGATTCGCCAGTCAACATCGATTCATCAACGCATGAATGTCCTTCAGTCAACACGCCATCGACGGGGATTTTTTCACCAGGTCTAACGCGCAATGTTTCGCCTAAACCCACTTCTTCAATCGGTACGTCGAGTTCTTCGCCATTTCTAACCACTCGCGCTGTTCGTGGCTGCAAACCGAGTAATTCTCGAATTGCACCCGATGTTTGTCCACGAGCTTTAGTTTCGAGAGCATTGCCTAAATTAATAAACGCTAAAATTACCACTGCCGCTTCAAAATAAGCGTGTTGCGAAACCGCTGGAAATGAATCGTAATAATCAATCATAATCGTCGAATACAACCACGCACTGCCCGTTCCAAGTGCAATTAATGTATCCATGTTGTATTGTTTTAAGCGCAAAGATTGATATGCACCCGTATAAAAATGCCCACCACAATACGCCATAATACCTAACGACATCGCAGAAACAGTCGTCCAAAACCATTTATTATGCGACATTCCCATCATCGGCATCATGTCAATCATTTCTAACATCATCAAAAACGCGCCAAACCCACCTGCAATTTTGGCTTTTTTTATTAGCGAATCGTAACGCGCTAATTCTTGTGCTTCTTGTTCGGCTGGGTTTTCAAAACCTTCCATAATTGCGGCATCAAAACCTGCCGCTTTCACCGATTTTTTCAAGGCATCAATATCGGGATTGCCTTTGATAATTGCAGAGTGGTCGGCAAAATTCACATTGACCGATTCCACGCCAGAAACAGAAGTTAATGCACCTTCAACCGACGCAATACAGCCAGCACAGCGCATTCCTAAAATAGATAAACGTAATTCTGAAACGTTAGAATTGGTCGTCATGATTTTTACTCCACGCCAAAACCAGCGGCAATAATCACATCTTCTAAATCATCAATTTCAATTTTCTCAGCATCGAATTCAACGCTAACGTGATTTTTTTTACAATCTGCAACCGCACTAATTACGCCATCTAATGCGGTTAATTTTCCAACTACGTTACTTTCGCAACCGCCACATTTCATGCCCGTAACGGTAAAATTTTCTGTTTGTGTCATGTGATTTTTCCTCATCAAAATTTAAAAAAAAGCCTATTTTTTAACCTTTTCCGCGTGTAATTTTCAACACAATCGATAACTCTTTTAATCGCCGCATAATTTTCGCTAAATGCACTCGGTTTTGTACCGTAAGCATAATCAAATCAACACTCACTTGAGCATCTTGATCAACGACGGTTACGTTTTCAATGTTGGAATCTAGCGTTGAAATAGTCGTCGCTATCGTCGCCAATGAACCGCGTTGATTTAAAATTTCAATCCGAATTTCAGTGACAAAATCGCCTTTCGTCTCTTCGCCCCATTCAACATCAAGCCAATTATTTTGCTTCTTTTTAATGAGAGCGTGATTACGACAATCGTGCTGATGAACGACGATGCCTTTACCTGGATTGAAAAAGCCAATAATTTCATCACCTGGAATTGGGCGGCAACATTTTGCTAATGTCACCACCATACCTTCCGTACCTTTAATCATCAACGGACGATTTTGAGCTTTTGCATCGTCATCTAATTTGATATGGGTATGAACGTCGTCTTGCGTCAGTTGTTTTGCTACCAAAAAGGGCATTTTATTTCCCAACCCAATATCTTCTAACAACTTTTCAAACGTTTTAATTCCCAAAACTTTCAGCAACGTGGTAATTTTTTCACCATCAATTTGCGCTAATTGCACGTCCATTTTTAGGAGTTCATTTTCTAGCAAACGCTGTCCTAAATTGTAGGCTTCTTGTCCTTCAATATGTTTCAACCGATTACGAATTGCTAAACGCGCTCTTGCTGTAATTACATAATTCAACCATAACGGATTTGGACGAGCATCTTTGGCAGTAATAATCTCAACTGTTACACCGCTTTCTAATTCAGTTTGTAACGGAATGAGTTGTTTATCAATTCGTGCCGAAACACACGCATTGCCTAAATCCGTATGCACCGCGTAAGCAAAATCAACGATTGTTGCGCCACGAGGAAGTTTAATAATCGCGCCATTTGGTGTAAAAACAAACACTTCTTGTGGAAATAAATCGACTTTTAAATTGTCGATAAATTCGAGCGAATCCCCCGCACTTTTTTGAATTTCCAATAAATCTTTAAGCCATTCATTCGCTAAGGCTTGCACATTGCGGGTTTTATCCATATCGGTTTTATATAGCCAATGCGCGGCAATACCCGATTCTGACATTCGGTGCATTTCATGTGTTCGCACCTGAATTTCAATCGGAACACCATAAGGTCCCATCAGAATTGAATGCAATGATTGATAGCCATTTTCTTTAGGTAACGCGATGTAATCCTTAAATCGCCCTGGAATTGGTTTATACAAATTGTGCATGATTCCCAAAATACGATAACAAGCATCGACTCCATCGCAATAAATCCGAAACGCATACACATCAAACACATCGGCAAGTGGAATTTTTTTGTTCACCATTTTTTTGTAAATGCTGTAGATATTTTTTTCTCGTCCAGCAACATCGCACGGAAATGAGGCTTCTTTTAACCGTGTCCGAATACTACTTTCGATGGTATCAATCATTTTGCGACGATTGCCTCGCGCTTTTTTAATCGAATTACTCAATACCGCATAACGAAGCGGATACATCGCTTCAAAACTTAATTCTTCCAAGCGATGACGAATCGAATTCATGCCTAAACGATTAGCAATCGGTGCATAAATATCTAAAGTTTCGCGGGCAATACGGCGTTTTTTAGGCGGTTGCATGACACCGAGCGTTTCCATGTTATGTAAACGATCGGCGAGTTTGACAATAATCACACGCAAATCTTTTGCCATTGCCAAAAACATTTTACGCACATTTTCAGCTTGGGCTTCAGCGTGTGATTGATCTTCGATTTTTGATAATTTGGTTACGCCATCAACAAGTTCAGCCACTTCATTATTAAATTGAACAGCTAGTTCTTCTTTGCTAATACCTGTATCTTCAATGACATCATGCAAAATGGCTGCACTAATTCCGTCGGCATCCATTCGCATTTCTGCCAACGTAATTGCCACCGATAATGGGTGGCAAATATAAGGTTCACCACTTTTGCGAATTTGCCCAACATGAGCAGCGGCACCAAATTCATACGCGCGTAAACATTGAGCAATTTGTTCGTTATCTAAATAGCTCTTCAAAATGTTGCTTAAACAAGCAACGAATTCTATTTCTAAGTTTTTAAATTGTCCGTCTTTCGGCAAACAAACAATTTCTGTCGCGGCTAAGTTAGACATTCAAAAAATTAAAATAATGGATTTTCAGGAACATGATGATCGTGAATTTCACCAACTCGATGTAATGCGGCAACATTTGTTTCGGTGACATGACCTGCGGCAATTTCACGCAAAGCAACGACTGTATCTTTATCGCGGTCGCGTGAAACAAATTCTGTTGCGCCGTGACTTAATTGACGTGCGCGGGTGCTTGCTAATAAAACCAATTTAAAACGGTTTTCAATGTTTACTAAACAATCTTCAATCGTTACTCGTGCCATCTTTGTCTCTCCAAAATTAAAAAAGTAATTGTTATTTTTGCAAAATCGTTACAGCAGGAAGCTCTTTACCTTCCAAAAATTCTAAGAACGCGCCACCGCCAGTTGATGTGTAAGAAATTTGGTCATTGATGCCATATTTATCAATTGCCGCGAGCGTATCACCGCCACCTGCAATCGAAAATGCGTCACTGCCTGCAATCGCGTAAGCGAGCGTTTGCGTGCCGTGCGCGAATTGTTCAATTTCAAAAACACCGACTGGTCCATTCCAAACAATGGTTTTTGCGGATTTCAAAATGTTGGCGTAATTCGCCGCCGTTTCAGGTCCAATGTCTAAAATCATGTCGTCATCAGCAATATCCGCCACATTTTTAATCGTTGCTTCAGCCGTTTCCGAAAATTCTTTTGCACAAACCACATCTGTAGGAATTGGAATATCTGCACCTGCGGCTTTTGCTTGGGCGATTAGACGTTTTGCTTCGTCAATTAAATCCATTTCAACTAACGATTTTCCGACTGAAAAACCAGCCGCCGCGATAAACGTATTCGCAATGCCACCGCCAACAATCAATTGATCAACTTTTTTAGAAAGCGATTCTAAAACGGTTAATTTTGTCGAAACTTTCGAGCCGCCAACAATCGCAATCACAGGTTTTTCAGGTGTTTCCAAAGCGCGACCTAATGCGTCTAATTCACTGGCAAGCAAAGGCCCTGCACAGGAAATCGGGGCAAATTTCGCAATCGCGTGCGTTGAGGCTTGAGCGCGATGCGCGGTGCCGAATGCGTCCATTACAAAAATATCGCACAACGCCGCCATTTTTTTGCCGAGTTCGTCATTGTTTTTGCCTTCGCCGACATTGAAACGCACGTTTTCGCATAATACGATTTCACCCGCGTTGATTTCGATACCGTCGAGCCAATCTTTTTCTAATCGAACGGGCTTATTTAATAAGGCAGCTAAATGTTCGGCGACAGGTTGCAACGAGTATTCGGGATTGTATTCGCCTTCGGTTGGGCGACCGATGTGTGACATCAACATCACTGCCGCGCCAGCATTCAACGCAAATTCAATTGTCGGCAAACTCGCTTGAATGCGTGCGTCACTGGTGACTTTGCCATTTTTAACAGGCACGTTTAAATCTTCACGAATTAAAACGCGCTTTCCAGCTAAATCTAAATCCACCATGCGTAAAATTGTCATCTTATTCTCCTTCTTTCCATTTGATTGAACAGCCAATGCTGCTTAATTGTTCTCGCGGTGCTTCGCCTGTTTCTGCGACGAGTTTCATCGCTTCAAACAAATCACGCGGCGTGTTATCTGGGGTAATTTCACGACGACTTGAATCTAAACGTCCGCGATATTGCAACTCGAAGTTTGCGTTGTAACCAAAAAAATCAGGTGTACAAATTGCGCCATAAGCCTTTGCGACTTCTTGCGTTTCGTCTAACAAATACGGAAAACTGAAATTTAATTCGTCTGAGAATTTTTTCATGTTTTCAAATGAATCGTCTGGATAAGCAACAAAATCATTCGGCATAATTGCCACTGTATTGATGCCAAGTGCTTTGAGTTCTAACGCATCGCGGACAATGCGTTCTTTTACCGCTTTTACATACGGGCAATGATTACAAATAAACATAACGAGCAAACCTTTTTCACCCATGCAATCTTTGAGCGTCCATGTTTTACCGTCCACACCGCGCAATGAAAAATCAATTGCAGGTTTGCCAAAATCACAAATTGGCGTTTCTAAAGTCACCATTTTTTAAACCTCGTTTGTTTTAGAAATCAGTGGCGTGATTATATCGTAAATCACGTTTCAAAGGGGGCGGGCGTTGGTGTATAAATACCAAAAATCTGGCAACCTTTAGATTTTAAAATTGAACCGTCCAATAATTTTCATTACAAAATTGCTGAAAAATAGTGGTGGCTTAAATAATTTTGGCGAGTTTCGTTGGCGTATCGCTACGATGAATATGACGACATATTTGGAGTTTTTAATCAAAGTGGCTTTTCATGTGTCAATAACTGTTCAAGTTGTAGAGGCAATGGCGCGGTAATTTTCATTGAATCACCCGTTGTCGGGTGCGAAAACGTCAAAGTTGTCGCGTGTAAAAACATACGTTTATAGCCTTTGTGTTTGAATACTAAATTTATATCATCACGCCCATAACGTTCATCGCCAATAATGGGATGTCCTAAATGAACAGCATGAACACGAATTTGATGGGTACGACCTGTTTTTGGTGCTGCTTCAACCAGCGTCGAATCTTCAAAAGCGGTTAAACGTGTAAAAACCGTTTCTGCCTCTTTTCCCGCCGCGTTAATCGTCACCATACGTTCACCGCCTTTTGCGACGTTTTTCAAAAGTGGCGCGTTAATCACTAATTTTTTCTTTTTCCATTGACCCGCGAGCAACGCCGTATAGGTTTTGTGAATTTTATTATCTCGAAAAATTGTATGAAAAGCGCGTAACGCACTACGTTTTTTAGCAATCACTAAACAGCCCGAAGTATCTTTATCTAAACGATGCACGAGTTCTAAAAAATGCGCGTCGGGACGCAATAAACGTAAGCCTTCAATAATTCCAGAACTCACGCCGCTTCCACCATGTACAGCAAAACCTGCGGGTTTATTTACAATCAAAAAACCGTCATCTTCGTACAAAATACTGTGTTGCAAGGCCTCTTTTAAATTGGTTGGAACGAAAACTTCTTCGCTACGTTCTGCAATACGAATTGGCGGAATTCTAACAATATCGCCTGTTATCAATCGATAATTAACTTCGACTCGACCTTTATTAACACGCACTTCGCCTTTACGAATAATCCGATAAATGCGTGTTTTTGGCACACCTTTTAAACGAGTAATTAAAAAATTATCTAATCGTTGATCGTGGTTTTCTTCTGTGATTTCAACTAATTCAACTTTAGTTGGGAGTTGGTTATTCGATTCGTTTGTCATTTTAAACCTTTGGCGTGATATTGTTTTTTAAGTCTTATTTCCAAATGTTCACTATATTTGTGAAATCATCCGTCCATGATGACATATAGGGATAATAACTCACTTCAACAGCTTTATAATGAAGAATTGAATATCGACATAGAAAGCCGTCCTGACTTTCAAAAAATTAAGGAATTCATGGTTGCAAGGCATTTATATAAACGTAATTTTAGATTGCTTGATGAGAAATTTGTCAACGATTGGAAGTTATTAACCAATAACAATTTAATGAATGATTCAGAAATTATAAATAGCGACAATCCAGCAGATACGAAACTAACAAATAAAAAATTGTCGCATTAAAAACTTAGTGTTTGAAACGTGTTGTGTTAGATTTGGAAGCATATTTTATTTTTAATTTTTGGGAGAAAAAAATGATGTTTTTGATAACGTTTGGCGTGATGTTGGCAGTAATTGCGATTATGGCAGTCGGTGTAATTTTCGGACGTAACGCGATTAAAGGTTCGTGTGGTGGTGGAAAATCTGCGGCTGAATGTGTGTGTACTGAAAAATGTGAGAAACGTAAAAAATTAGATGCGGAACAAGCCATGCAATCAAGTTCACAAGCCTAAAAATGCTCGCTCAAACCTATACTTGGCGTTATATTCTATCGATTGCGCGGCAACATAAAAAACAGTTGATTTCGGCACATTTAATTGCGATTTTGGCAACAATGAT
Organism: Methylococcaceae bacterium; assembly: GCA_037134135.1. GTDB lineage: Bacteria > Pseudomonadota > Gammaproteobacteria > Methylococcales > Methylomonadaceae > UBA10906. The sequence continues at coordinate 8,090 of JBAXMT010000017.1, forward strand.
TAGCGTACCGATACCATTGTTGATGCCTTTATTGGTTGATGAAGTGTTGTTGAAAAAACCATCTACGGTGGTGCAAACTGTCAACGCATTTGCGCCCATCGAATGGCAATCGCCTTTGCTTTATATCGGTGCAGTTTTATTGTTAACTGTGATATTGCGTTTACTCGCAATGGTTTTAAATGTGTTGCAGTCGCGCCAATTCACAATGATTGCAAAAGATATTGTGTTTCGGATTCGTAGCGAATTGATTGGGCATTTACAAACCATTTCAATGGCAGAATACGAAAGTTTAGGTTCAGGAACGGTCAGTACGCATTTGATTAAAGACTTGGACACGATTGATAATTTCGTCGGCACAACGGTAGCGAAATTATTGGTTGCGGTATTGACGGTGACAGGAACCGCGACAATTTTATTATGGATGAATTGGCAATTAGGTTTATTTATTTTGTTACTCAATCCCGTCGTGATTTATTTCACTCGTGTGATTGGCGCGAATGTGAAACATCTCAAAGCCAAAGAAAATTCAGCGTATGAAATTTTTCAGCAATCACTCACCGAAACGTTAGAAGCGATTCATCAGATTCGCGCCAGTAATCGTGAACGGCATTATTGTGAACAGTTAATTGATTTAGCGCAAAACGTGAAAAATAATTCCAGTGCCTTTGCGTGGAAAAGCGAAGCCGCATCACGGTTGAGTTTTCTGGTGTTTTTATTTGGCTTCGATATTTTTCGGGCTTGCGCGATGTTGATGGTGTTTTATTCCGATTTAACCATTGGGCAAATGTTGGCGGTGTTTGGTTATTTGTGGTTCATGATGGCACCCGTACAGGAAATTTTAAACATTCAATATGCGTTTTACGGTGCGAAAGCGGCTTTAACGCGCATCAATAAATTAAACGCTTTGCTCCAAGAACCACATTATCCGCATCATAAAAATCCATTTTTAAATAAACAAACTGTGTCAGTTAGCGTTGAAAATCTACATTTTAGTTACGGTGATAAAAAAGTTCTCAACGGCATTCAATTACACATTAATGCAGGTGAAAAAGTTGCGTTGGTCGGTGCGAGTGGTGGTGGAAAATCGACATTAATTCAAATTCTCATCGGTTTATATCCAGTAACGTCGGGGAAAATTTGTTTTAACGGCGTGCCGATTGAACAAATCGGTTTAGACGTGGTGCGTGAAAATGTCGTGACGGTATTGCAGAATCCGATTTTGTTTAACGATTCGATTCGCGCCAATTTAACGCTCGGCAAAAAAGCCAGTGATTCGCAGTTGTGGAACGCACTGACGATTGCTCAATTATCTGAAACGGTTAAAGATTTGCCACAGGATTTGGACACAATTGTCGGGCGCGGTGGAATGCGTTTATCAGGTGGACAACGCCAACGATTAGCGATTGCGCGAATGGTCGTTGCCAATCCGAAAGTTGTGATTTTAGACGAAGCCACTTCCGCATTAGACAGCGAAACGGAATTTAAAGTTCACGAAGCGTTGCAGGAATTTTTAAAAAATCGAACTACGATTATCATCGCGCACCGATTAAGCGCAGTAAAACAAGCAAATCATGTTTATGTTTTTGAAGATGGCGAAATCTGTGAACAAGGAAAACATGAAACTTTACTCAAACAAAGTGGTTTATATGCGAAGTTATACGGTGATTATCAATGAGCTGCCAATAAACGGGCTTTTTGTTGTCGTAAACGTGCCGTTTTTTCTATGGTTTCTATTTCTTTTCGTTTAGTTTTAGCTTCATAACGTTGTTTAGCGTGTAAATTTGTGGGCGCGAAATCGGGGTTTTCTAGCGGAATTATCGAAATACAATCAATCGGACACGGCGCAACACACAATTCACATCCTGTACATTCAGCTGCAATCACGGTGTGCATCCATTTCGCCGCCCCGACAATCGCATCAACTGGACACGCCACGATACATTTCACGCAACCGATACATTGCGCTTCATCAATCACCGCAATACTTTTAGGTTTATGCTCACCAAATTGTGAATTAAGCGGTTTGGGTGCAACGCCTAAAAATTCTGCAAGTCGCGCAATTCCTGCATCGCCACTCGGTGGACATTGGTTAATATCGGCATCGCCTGCAATAATCGCTTCGGCATACGGGCGACAACCGTTAAAACTACATTGCCCACATTGGGTTTGCGGCAATAAATTGTTTAGTGATTCAAGCACGTTGATTTAACCTACTTAAATAATCGGTTACGCCTTGTTGAACATTCATAAATTCTATTTGATAACCCGCTTCACGCAAATTAGAAATATCCGCTTGCGTAAAACTTTGATATGCCCCTTTCAAATGCTCTGGAAAAGGAATGTAACTAATTTTTCCGCGTTTGTGCCAATCGACAACCGCTTGCGCCATTGTGTTAAACGTTTCCGCTTTTCCTGTACCGACGTTATAAATACCGCTTTGATGTGAATTTTCCAAAAACCACAAATTCACCGACACAACATCATTCACATAAACAAAATCACGTTGTTGCTCGCCATCTGCATAACCGTCACAACCTGCAAATAATTTAACTTCGTCAGATACTAATAATTGATTATTGAAATGAAACGGCGTGCTGCTCATACTTCCTTTGTGTTGTTCGCGCAAACCGTAAACATTGAAATAACGCAATCCAACAATTTGACTCGTGGCACGCGGTAAAATACGGCGTACATATTGATCAAACTGGAATTTAGAATAGGCGTACATATTGATAGGTTTTTCGCAGTTTCTATCGACAGAAAACCCCTTTTCACCCATGCCATAAACCGACGCAGAAGACGCATAAATAAACGGAACGCGTTTGGTTTGACACCACGTCAACAGGCGTTTGGAATACTCATAATTATTTGCCATGACGTAATGCCCGTCCCATTCGGTGGTCGCTGAACACGCGCCTTGATGAAACACACCACGAATCTGTGTCAAAAAATTCGGATTTTCAAGGCGTTCGATAAATTCGTTTTTGTCCATGTAATCGGCGATGTTCAAATCCGCGATATTGTGCATTTTGTGACCATTGGTCAGATTATCGACTAACAAAATATCGTCTTCGCCTTGTTTGTTGAGCGTGTGAATAATGTTACTTCCGATAAAACCCGCGCCACCTGTAACTATAATCATGTTTTTACCTTCTCTTAAAAATTAAACGTCAGAATAAAACTGCACTTTACCCGTTTCAACATCATACATTCCGCCGACGATATTGATTTTTCCTGCGTGTAATAATTCATTTAATACTCGACTACGCTGTTTAATTTGCTCAACCATAAACTGTACATTTTTATCAGCAACTTGTTGAATTAAATCATCGTCATGCCCAATTTCTGTCACGTTATGCTTTGTGCAAACACACTCCACCGCTGGTTGAATTTTATTGAGTAAATCCGTCAAATGATCAAGTTTTACTTGAGCGCACGCGCCTTTAATCGCGCCACAATGTGTGTGTCCTAAAACCACAATCAACTTTGAACCCGCCACTTGGCAGGCATATTCCATACTGCCTAAAATATCGTTATTTACTACATTTCCTGCCACGCGTGTACTGAATATATCACCTAACCCTTGATCAAAAACTAGCTCTGTTGAAGTGCGTGAATCCATGCAGCTCAAAATAATCGCAATCGGGAATTGCCCGTCACTGGTGTCATTAACTTGCTCAAGAAAATTGCGATTCGATTCCAAATTATTCACAAAATTCGTATTACCATCTTTTAGAATTTGCAACACTTCGTCTGGCGTAAGTGCTTGCTGGCTTTCGTAAGTATGCGCTTGAACATTTTTAATGGGTTTCAAAATTCCAAAACCACGCACATTTTGCAATGTTAATTGAATATTTTTTAACGGGGCTTCTTTCTTGAAATCACGAATAACCTCAAAAACATCATAATCCAAATACTTCGAGTGCGTCGCGTCAATCACGATTTCAGAATTCGGTGGAAGTTGATCAAACGTTCGTTTTAATGTCGCTTTATTTAAAAATGAAACGTGTTCTGATAATCGAAAAATCGTTTTATTGCCAATGTGTGTTTCTCGAAAATATTGCGCGGTTTTGTAATTCTCCAGCACAATCGATAACAACGCCGTCGCCATTCCAATCACAACGCCAATCATCAAATTAGTGAAAATCAATCCCAAAATGGTCGTAATAAACGGAATAAAATGATAAATCCCTGCGCGATACATTTTTTTAAATGTTTTAGGGCGCGTTAATTTATAACCAACTACTAACAAAATACTCGCCAAACTTGCTAACGGAATTTTATTTAAAAATTCGGGGATGAAAAACACAGTCAAAAATAGCAATCCACCCGAAATAAAACCCGACGCTTTGGTTTTCGCGCCCGATTGCACATTGATTGAACTACGAATAATCACCTGCGTCAGAGGCAAACCGCCCAATAATCCTGAAGCCATATTGCCAATGCCTTGTGCAATTAATTCACGATTTGGCGGCGTAACACGTTTATAAATATCCAAACGATCAACTGCTTCAACAGAAAGCAATGTTTCTAAACTTGCCAAAAATGCTAAAAATAAACCACTCACATAAATTTCGGGATTTGCAAATTGCGAAAATTCTGGGCTGTGCATTTGAGAAAGCAATTCACCCATATTTGTCGCAACAGGTAAATTAACTAAATGTGATTCTTTTAATGCAAAATCAGGATAAAAAATTTGCAAACCCTCATTCAACGCTACGCCAACAATGACCGTCACAAGCGTACCGTGTAAAACTTGAAAGAAATTACTTTTTTTCAAATTGGGACGTTCCCATACAATTAAAATTAGCAGCGAAACTATTGCAATACAAATCGCCGTTGGCGAAATAAATTCCGTTACATGCGATAGTTCGCTAAATGATGAATAATTGCCGGATTGAAAAAACTCTAAATTGCCTTCGTAATCACTGTCATAACCTACTGCGTGTGGAATTTGCTTTAAAAAAATAATGATACCAATGCCCGATAACATTCCTTTAATCACAGAGCTGGGGAAATAATGAGCAACCGAACCCATTTTTGCCAATCCCATTAGAATTTGAAAAATACCCGCCAAAATCACAATACATAAAAATGTGGTAAAACCGAATTTTTCAATATCGGTGAGCATTAAAATAACCAGTCCCGCCGCCGCACCACTAACGCCTAATGCTGAACCACTTAATGGCGCAACGATTAAGCCGCCAATGATACTTGCAATTACGCCCGAAAATAATGGTGCGCCTGACGCTAAAGCAATGCCAAGAGATAACGGAATGGCAATAAAGAAAATCGCAATTCCAGCTGGAATATCGAGCTTTAGGCTTTGAGGTAACATGAAAATCTCGCTATTTAGTAGTTGAAAATACTTGTGTGTAGGCAATTTTATCAGCTGATAAGTGAACTGAAACTTAATTTAATTTTATTTCTCGATTAACACAATTAAAAAAATAGCGCACAAATGGAACTTAGTGTTTAAAATTCTGCGTTCAAATTAACGGATTTGAATCATTTGAAATTCAAGCCATTGCAGTAAACAGAGAGGGAAATTTTGAGCATAGAACAATACCATGCAGTTGATAGAGATCAACTCGCAAAAGACATTGATGAAATTCAACGCGATATTTTGGGTAAAACCGATATGAGTGATTTTGAACATCTTAGAAAAATAGAAAGTTGGGGGCGTATTTGCACGACTTTGGGTTATGCCACGGCATGGATTATTCCGAACCCAATTTCGGCTTACCTGATTAGTCAGGGCAATTTCACTCGCTGGACAACTGTCGCTCATCATGTTTTACATCGCGGTTATGACAAAATTGAAGGCATTCCTGAACGTTACACCAGTAAAGGTTTTGCGAAAGGTTGGCGACGTTATTTTGATTGGTTAGATTGGATTTATCCTGCTGCATGGGATGTGGAACATAATAATATCCACCACTATCATTTAGGTGAAGAAGTCGATCCTGATCAAGTTGAATTTAACATGGAAGCATTACGCAATTCCAACATTCCAACATGGGGACGTTATGCTTTATTGGCTGTCATGGCGGCAAGTTGGAAAATTATTTACTACGCATCTTCGACATTAACCGAATATCGCGCTATTCAAGCTAAAGAAGCAGCGGGGAAGCGTAATCAAGTTTCACGATTAGATATGTGGAACCCGTTAAAACCCGAAGGAAAAGATTTGTGGTTAAGTTGTATGTTGCCTTACGGGATTGTTCAATTTGCAATTATTCCACTATTGTTTTTGCCAATAAGTGCGATTGCTGCCACGAATGTTTTTATTAACGTTTTAATGGCAGAAGTATTTACCAATTTACATTCATTCTTAGTCATTGGTCCAAATCATACAGGTGAAGACGTGATGATGTTTGATACAAAAGCGAAAGGCAAAGGTGAGTTCTATTTGCGCCAAATTGTTGGTTCAGTCAATTATCCAAATGGTACAAATACGTTAGATTTTTTACACGGTTGGTTGAATTATCAAATTGAACATCATTTGTGGCCAGAAATGGCAGCAAGCCAATATCAACAAGCGCAAGCACGGGTCAAAGCAGTATGTGAAAAACATAACATTCCATACATTCAAGAATCTGTATTTACTCGTTTGAGAAAAACACTCGATATTATGGTGGGTAAAACATCAATGTTACGTCCTCAATCGATTTAAAAAGTGGACGTTAAAAAAGCTCCATTTTTCAATATGGAGCTTTTTTTAATCGTTTTTTTGCAACTAAGATTCTGATTTTTGTTCGCGAGCTAGTAAGTTTTGAACTGCTTCACGCGGATCTAAACCTTCATAAAGCACTTTGTATGTTTGTTCGGTAATTGGCATTTCAATCCCAAACTTTTGTGCTAATAAATAGGTTTGTTTTGCGGCGGAAACGCCTTCGATTTCTTGACCAATTTCAGCTTTCGCTTCGTCGAGATTTTTGCCTTGACCTAATGCTAAACCAAATCGACGATTACGCGATTGATTGTCGGTACAAGTTAAAAGCAAATCGCCCAAACCTGCTAATCCCATAAATGTATCGGGTTTACCGCCGAGTTGAATACCTAAGCGCATAATTTCACTCATGCCGCGTGTAATTAAAGCAGCACGAGTATTTGCGCCGAAACCTAAACCATCTGCGATACCAGCCGCAATTGCCATGACGTTTTTCACCGCGCCACCGACTTCCACACCAATCAAATCGTTGTTGGTATAGGCACGAAAACGATCACTGTGCAAAATTGTCGCAAGTTGTGCAGCAAAATCCGAATGTGTCGAAGCAATCGCAATCGCAGTCGGTAAATCTGCCGCCACTTCTTTGGCAAAACTTGGTCCTGAAACTAAGGCGGCGGGGGTTTCTGAACCAAAAACTTCCGCGACGATTTCATGCAATAAGCCACCATTTTCTTTATTAAAACCTTTAGTTGCCCACGCAATTTTCACGTTTTCAGAAACCAATGGTTTTAATTTTTGCAGCGTATCTTTGAAAGCGTGCGAGGGAACGGACACTAAAATTAAATCACTAAATGCTGCGACTTCTGCTAAATCCGAGGTCAATGTCAAATTATCGTTAAATGGTAAATTCGGCAAATAACGGCGATTTTCACGGTCAGTTTTTAGTGTTTCGATGTGCGTAGGATTATGTCCCCATAATAGCGTTTGGCAACCATTTCGAGCTGCCAACATAGCCAATGCCGTTCCCCAAGATCCTGCACCAAGTACCGCTATTTTGTTCGTCATTGTCTTAGTTTATCGAGTCAGAACTTGGCGCGTTGCCAGCTTGTTCTTGTTGTGACTGTGCGTGCTGTGCATAAAGCGCGTCGAAATTAACAGGCGCAAGAATAAATTGTGGAAAACCACCTTTTGCCACTAAATCCGAAACAACTTCACGAGCATACGGGAATAAAATGTTCGGACAGAAACTGCCTACCATGCCGCCCATTTCTTGTTCAGTAAAACCACCCAAAACAAAAATACCTGCTTGCGTGACTTCAACTAAATACGCGACAACTTCGCCACTTTTCACAGTGATGGTTAATTTAATTGCAACTTCCGCTAAATTTTCGTCCAATTGTTGAACATTTGTTGCTAAGTTAAAATCAACATTGGGTTCCCATTTTTCAACGAAAACTTGGGGTGAATTTGGTGTTTCAAACGAAATATCTTTGGTATAAATTTTTTGGATTGCGAATTGTTTTTCTTGTTCAGCCATGATTTTTCTCTCTGTTAAGTTAAATTTGTGAAAATGTTAAACATTAAATTCGGATTAAGAAACAACCCGATTTTTGCTGGTGATTTTGATTGGTAATTTGTATTCGTCTTGCCACGCATTCATTCCACCAGTGAGAATCAATACGTTTTCAAAGCCCGATTTTGTCAATAATTTTGCTGCCGCTGACGCACGCGTTCCTGTTTGGCAAGTAATTAACAATAAGTTTTTTTGATATTTTTGTAAACCTGGTAATTGATCCGCTAATTTACTGAATGGCGCGTTTATCGCGTTTTCAATATGACCAAGGATAAAATCAGGAGATTCACGCACATCAATAACAACGGTTTTTTCGTCATCAATTTTTTGCACTGCCAACATCGGTGAAATGGAGTCAAAACGCTTGAATGCTGTGTCAAAAAATTCTTGGATAAGCAAAAACGTCACAATTGCCATACCAAGTGACAAAATATAATGGTTTAAAATAAATTCGAGGTAACGATCCATAAGTGTTTTCTGTAAAGTGAATAAAAAGAATTTGAAGTAACGGCGGTTGAAGTGTGTTGCTATAATGCCGTTTAACAACCGCTCGATTGCGCGAAATCATACCTTAATTTGCGGCATTACCGTTATTTGAAAAAGGAAAAATCATGACACAACGAATTAAACCGTTAGTTTTACTAATTTTAGATGGCTTTGGTTATTCGCCAGAAATGGAAAATAATGCTATTGCGATGGCAAAAACACCTTGCTGGGACAAATTGCAAAAAACGTATCCAATGACCTATTTGCAATGTTCTGGTCACGTTGTGGGCTTGCCTGATGGACAAATGGGAAACTCTGAAGTTGGGCATTTACACATTGGCTGCGGACGCTATATCCCACAAGATTTTTCATTAGTAAATGACGCAATTGTTGATGGTAGTTTTTTTGATAATGCCGTTTTATGCCAAGCAGTAGACGAAGCGAAATCAAACGATAAAGCGTTGCATATTTTAGGATTACTTTCAGCGGGCGGCGTTCACAGTCACGAAGCACAAATTGCCGCTATGGTTGAACTCGCTGCAAAACGCGGTTTGCAAAAAATTTATGTTCACGCATTTTTAGACGGACGCGACGTGCCACCAAAAAGTGCCACCAGTTCATTTACCTTTTTAGAAACTAAAATGCGTGAATGTGGCGCGGGACAAATCGCGTCAATTACAGGGCGTTTTTATGCGATGGATAGAGATAATCGTTGGGAACGTGTCACTCAAGCCTACGAAATGTTAATGAAAGCCAATGCGCCACATTTTGCAACATCGGCACAAGCGGGTTTAGATGCAGCTTACGAACGGGGTGAAAGTGACGAATTCGTGCTACCAACGTTAATTGCACAAAATCAAGAATCGGTGGTTTCAATCGGTTTAGATGATTCGGTGGTATTTATGAATTTCCGCGCCGACCGAGCGCGTGAAATTAGCCAAGCGATTACCGAACCGACTTTCGATAAATTTGAACGTAATCACGCACCACATCGTGGATATTTTGCGACGTTGACGCAATATCACGAGAAATTTAATTATCCGATTGCGTTCACGTCGCCCGATTTAAAAAACAGTTTAGGCGATTATTTGTCGCAACAAGGTTTGACGCAATTGCGTATCGCTGAAACCGAAAAATACGCACACGTTACGTTCTTCTTCAACGGCGGACGTGATGAGCCGTTTGAAGGTGAAGACCGCATTTTGATTCAATCGCCAAAAGTAAAAACCTACGATTTGCAACCCGAAATGAGTGCGCCAGAAGTGACTTATCATTTGGTGAAAGACATTATCGAAGAAAAACATGACGTGATTATTTGCAACCTTGCGAATTGCGACATGGTGGGACATACGGGAAATTTAACGGCGGCGATTGCAGCAGTTGAAGTGATTGACCAATCATTAAACTGTATTGTTGATGCAGTAATATCAGTCGGTGGTCGAATGCTTGTCACGGCAGATCACGGCAACATTGAACAAATGACCGACGAAATCACACACCAAGCACACACCGCGCACACCACGAATGTTGTGCCATTGGTTTATGTTGAAGGAAATGGCGCGTTGGCAGAAGGTGGAAATTTAGCAGACATCGCACCGACGATGTTAGCAATTTTAGGACTTTCACAACCTGTCGAAATGAATGGCAAATCGTTGTTGCGTTAATGTTTAAATACGTTTTTGGATTATTTCTAATGTTCAGCGTGGCGAATAGTCACGCTGAAATGTCTATTGATAAAACGGCTTTGTTGAATAGCCAACTCGCCGAACTCGATAAACTTTATGGCAATACATCAGCGTTATTAAAAGCGTTGGAAAATCACACCGCGAAACAAAAACAAAATTTGGCAAAAATTCACGTTGAAGTCCAAGCGTTGACGTTAGAAATTAGTAAGCAAAACGATGAACTCGCTGGACAAGTCAAAACCATGTATGCCATGGGGCATAAAGAACGCATTAAATTATTGCTCAATCAACAAGACCCGATTTTGACCAGTCGTATGATGGCGTATTACGATTATTTGAATGCGCGACGTGTGAACCAACTAACGAATATCAGTGAAACTTTGCGTCGTTTGGAGCATTTAAAAAAGCAAAATGAAATTGAAACGGCACAACTCGAACAAAATTTGACGCAAAAACGACTTGAACAAAATTCGGTAGAAGCGATTAAAAAACAACGCGCTCAATTATTAAAACAAGCTACGCCTGATTTTTTATCGAATGAACAGCAAATCAATCGTTTAAAAGACAGTGAATCTGCGTTGAAAAATTTGCTTTCTACCTTACAATCATCAAATAGTGATTTAAGTTCAGAAATTGAAAAAGCCCGCACTTTACGAAAAAAACGCTTGAAAGCTGAAGAAGAAATAGCGATTGTCGCCCCAAAATTAGCTGATGAAGAACCTGCGATTACAACAATTCACAAAAATAAAAATATCTCGGCTGAACCCATAATTCCGCCTTCGCCTGATGACTTCCCAATGTTAGAAGGCGATTTTGCAAAATTAAAAGGGCAATTACCTTTTCCAGTCGCTGGCGACTTGATTAAAAAATTTGGTTCGGCGCGTGATGAAGGAAAGTTAGACGGCGTTATTATTGCAGCTCCAGAAGGTACAGAAATTCACAGTATCACTGATGGAAAAGTGATTTATGCCGATTGGATGCGTGGTTATGGCTTGCTTATTATTGTCGATCACGGCAAAGGCTACATTAGTCTTTATGCGTTTAATCAAAGTTTATATAAAAAAATCGGTGACGTAGTAAATTCAGGCGATGTCATTGCATCCGTGGGATTGAGTGGTGGTCACGATAGAGCAAGTCTGTATTTCGGAATTCGTAAAAAAGGCAAAGCGGTCGATCCCGTTGAATGGTGCAAATAAAAATCAAACAAACCAAATTTAAAAAACTAATTGGATAAAAAATAAAATGTTGAAAAATAAAAAAACGTATTTGTTAAGCCTCGTTTTGAGTGGCGTGATTGGCGGTATGAGTGGCAATGTATTTGCCGAAAAAAATCCGCCTGTCGCAGCTGTTGATGCTGAATCGACAGCTTTACCTTTAGAAGATTTAAAAACGTTCACCGAAATTTTTGGACGGATTAAACAAGATTATGTTGAACCTGTTTCAGATAAAAAACTTTTAGAAGACGCTGTTAAAGGAATGTTGAGTGGTTTAGACCCACATTCTGCGTATTTATTGGCTGAAGAATATCAAGAATTAAAAGAAGGAACGACGGGGCAATTTGGTGGTTTGGGCATTGAAGTTTCAATGGAAAATGGTTACGTCAAAGTTGTGTCGCCTATTGATGATACCCCTGCTCAACGTGCAGGCATTAAAGCAGGCGATTTAATTATTCGCCTAGATGACAAACCCGTAAAAGGCATGACGTTAGCAGATGCAGTAAAAATGATGCGAGGCGAGGCGGGAAGCAAAATTTTATTAACCGTCGTGCGCGAAGGTTCAGATGCACCGTTAAAAATTTCGCTGACTCGTGACATCATCAAAGCAAAAAGCGTTAAAAGTAAAATGCTTGATAAAAACTACGGTTACGTTCGCATTAGTAGCTTCCAATCGGGTACTGGTGAAAGTTTAAAAGAATCGTTGGCGGCGTTGAAAAAAGAAAATGGCGGTACATTAAAAGGACTTGTTTTAGATTTACGAAATAATCCTGGAGGCGTTTTGAATGCAGCCGTTGATGTGAGTGATGCGTTTTTGCGTAGCGGTTTAATTGTTTATACCAAAGGTCGAATTCCAAATTCTGAAATGCGGTTCAATGCTGCCGCAGATGATTTAATTGATGATGCACCAATGGTGGTTTTAATTAACGCAGGATCTGCATCGGCTTCTGAAATCGTGGCGGGCGCATTACAAGATTCAAAACGTGCAATTATTATGGGTGAAAAATCATTCGGAAAAGGTTCTGTTCAAACGATTTTACCAACCAGCAACGGTTCTGCTGTAAAACTTACGACGGCACGTTATTACACGCCATCAGGACGCTCAATTCAGGCAGAAGGTATTGAACCAGACGTAGCGTTGGCGCAAATGAAATTAGAATCGGTTGAAAAATCAGAGTTTAAACCCGTAAAAGAATCGGACTTATCGAATCATTTGCAAAATAAAAAAGAAAAAGCAGCTGAAATTAAAGAAACCGAAGCAAAAGAAAAAGAGGCTTTAGACACAAAAGATTATGCGTTGAATGAGGCATTGACGTTGTTGAAAGGTATCAGCATTATGAAGCGGTAAACTTTTTCTAATTGCAAAAGGGCGTGATTTACAAAATCACGCCTTTTTTTGAATAGCCTCTGCAAACCAAACTTCAAAGAACCAAAGTTATCACCTACATTGAGCGGGCATCAAACCCAAGAAATTTGATATATGTCAGCCACA
>JBAXMT010000018.1:0-21025 GCA_037134135.1 Methylococcaceae bacterium
AATAATCGCCGCAAAACAATGCGATAAGTAATTTAGAGGTTTTTTTGAGATGCTGTCATTTTGGAAGTCTAGCCTTTTAGAGTTGTTTATACGTTATAATGCGCCCAATTTCACTTTAGCTAAAATACAAAACGAATGAGTTCATCTTCCGCCCCGATTGATTTTGACGCAATTAAACAATTAACCCTTTCTGAAGCCAAAGCCGTTGATCAATTGATTATTGATGAGCTGCGTTCTGACGTGATTTTGATTAACGAAATCGGTCGTTATATTGTTGGCAATGGTGGTAAACGTTTGCGTCCGATGTTGTTATTACTTGCCGCAAAAGCGTTAGGTAATGTTTCGCAAAACCATTTAATTCTCGCTGCTGTTGTTGAATTTATTCACACTGCTACGTTATTGCACGATGATGTTGTTGATGAATCTGATTTACGTCGCGGCAAAGAATCGGCAAATGCCGTTTGGGGCAATGCCGCCAGCGTTTTAGTCGGCGATTACCTTTATTCAAGCGCGTTTGAAATGATGGTTCGTACTGATAATATGCGTGTGATGGGTTTATTATCAAAAACAACGACAGCAATTGCAGAAGGCGAAGTTTTACAATTATTAAACTGTAACAACCCCGAAACAACTGAGGCAAAATACTTAGAAGTGATTGCGCGTAAAACAGCGATTTTATTCAGTGCAGCGACGCAATTGGCTGCAATTATTTCTGGCTCAACTGTTGAAATCGAAACTGCGTTGGCACAATACGGTCAACATTTAGGCATTGCGTTTCAATTGATTGATGACGCGCTTGATTACAAAGCGAGTGCAGAAGAATTGGGCAAAAATTTGGGTGATGATTTAGCCGAAGGCAAGCCGACGTTACCGTTAATTTACGCGATTCAAAATGGTACGCCTGATGAAGCAGCAATTATTATTTCAGCAATTAAAGCGGGAAATCGAGATGTTTTCAACGATGTTTATGCCGTTGTAAAACGTACTAATGCGATTACTTATACCGAACAACGTGCTGACGAAGAAGCGCAAAAAGCAATTGATTCCCTCAACGTGTTACCTGAATCCGATTATAAAAATGCGCTGATTTTATTAGCGAAATTTGCAGTTCAACGAAATTATTAAGAGAAAGGAAAAATCATGTCGTGGAATGAACCTGGTGGCGGTAAAAAAGATCCGTGGAGTGGCAAAAGTGCGAATGATGATTCGCCAGAATTAGACGAAGCAATTCGTTCGTTACAAAAAAAAATGGAGCAAATTTTTGGCGGCGGTAATGGCGGAGCAAATGGGGATGGTTTTTCTGGGAATTCTCTGAAAGGCTTAGGCCTGCTCGCTATTGGTGCAGGAGTTATTTGGGGATTAAGTGGTTTTTATATTGTTGACGAAGGAAATCACGGCGTTGAAACTCGATTTGGAAAATACTCTGCAACCACGCAAGCGGGTTTAAATTGGCATTTGCCTGCACCGATTGAACAAGTCAATTTGGTAAATGTAAAACAACAACGTTTTATTGAAGTGGGTTATCGCAGCAACGGTAGCGGCGATTTAGTGAACGGTGGTTCAGTTCCGAAAGAAGCGTTAATGCTGACCAAAGATGAAAATTATGTCGATGTGCGTTTAGCGGTTCAATATCAAGTCAAAGACGCAAAAGCCTTTATTTTCAACGTTTCAAATCCAGCCGCAACGTTAAAACACGTTACAGAAAGCGCACAACGAGGCGTAATCGGCGGCAGTACGATGGATTTTGTTTTAACAGAAGGTCGCAGCGAAATCGTCGCGCAAATTAAAACTGAAATTCAAAATGTGATGGACAGTTACAACTCTGGTATTCAAGTCACCAGCGTGAATTTGCAAGATGCTCAACCGCCTGAACAAGTGCAAAATGCGTTTGCCGATGCAATTAAAGCGCGTGAAGATGAACAACGTTTAATCAATGAAGCACAAGCCTACGCCAACGACGTGATTCCAAAAGCTCGCGGTGCAGCGGCGCGTAAAACGCAAGAAGCTGAAGGTTATAAAGAACAAGTGATTGCCCAAGCGCAAGGTGAAACCAGTCGTTTTTCACAACTTTTAACTGAATACACCAAATCTCCCGATGTGACACGCAAACGTTTGTACATTGACGCAATGGAATCCGTTTTGAGTAGCACGAATAACGTGATTGTTGATGTTAAAAATGGCAACAATATGATGTATTTGCCACTGGATAAAATGATTCCACCACCCAATGCGAATGCACCTGTTGTAAATGCGCCGCACGTTTCGTCGGCAACCGTTGAACAACCCGCTGCCACACCACAAAATACCAATGCGCCGATTTCTGTACCTAGTCTTGAGCATTCAATTCGCGGTCGCCAAAACGATATGAGAGGACGTTAAAATGAACACAAATCAAATCGTATTAGGTCTTGCAAGTGTATTTTTAGTGGGTTCAATGTGCGTTTTTACGGTGAATGAAACCGAAAAAGCGATTAAATTTCAACTCGGCGAAATCGTTAAAGACGATTATTCACCAGGCTTGCACATCAAATTACCGTTAGTGAACAACGTCAAACATTTCGATGCACGAATTCAAACAATGGATTCAAAACCAGAGCGTTTTTTGACGGCTGAAAAGAAAAACGTAATTGTTGATTCATTTGTGAAATGGAAAATCGGCGACGTGAAAACCTTTTACACGGTTGTTGCAGGCGATATTGACCAAGCAAATTTGCGTTTAGATCAAATTGTGAAGGATTTATTTCGCGGCGAATTCGGCAAACGAAACATTAAACAATTGGTTTCAACGGATCGCAGTGAAATTCGTGATATTTTAATCAAAAACGTCACAGCTCCAGCGGCGGCATTAGGTTTAGAAATTATTGACGTACAAGTGATGCGAATCGATTTACCTGAAGAAGTGAGCAGCTCGGTATTTCGTCGAATGGAAGCAGAACGTGAACGAGTGGCGCGTGAATTCCGTTCTGAAGGCGCAGAAGCCGCTGAACGTATTCGCGCTGATGCGGACAGACAGCGTGTCGTAACACTTGCTAACGCTTATCGTGATGCTGAAAAATTACGCGGTGAAGGTGATGCAACAGCGGCTGAAATTTATGCCAAAGCCTATAATCAAGACAGCGAATTTTTTACGTTTTACCGCAGTTTGAATGCGTACAAAAAGACATTTGGCAATTCGAGTACGCTTGTTTTAGAACCGAATTCAGATTTCTTCCAGTATTTTAAAAGTAAGAAATAAACCCTAAAACACACAGAGTTTTAAAAATAAACGCTCCAAGTTTGGGGCGTTTTGTTTGAATGGAAAATAAAATGCAAAATGATGCTTGGCTTTTGCCTGACGGCATAGATGAAATGCTTCCTGACGAAGCGCGACGTTTGGAAATTCTCCGCGCAAAATTGCTCAAAACGTTTGAGTTGTGGGGCTATGAATTAGTTGTGCCGCCGTTTATCGACTTTTTGGATTCGTTGTTGACGGGTTCGGGGCATGAATTGGATTTGCAGACGTTTAAATTAACTGACCAAATCAGCGGAAAAATGCTGGGAGTTCGAGCAGATATGACTCCGCAAGTGGCGCGAATTGATGCTCATAATTTGAAAAATAATCATCCGACACGCTTGTGTTATGTCGGGACGATTTTGCACACACGCGGCGACGCGCTTGAAAAATCGCGTTCACCGATGCAAATTGGCGCAGAACTTTATGGTCACGCGGGCAAAGAAAGTGATTTAGAAGTCATTCGTTTGATGCTTGAAATGCTCGCAATATCAGGCGTTTTAAATGTGCATTTAGATTTAGGTCATGTCGGAATTTATCGTGCGTTGGCAGAAGAAGCGGCTTTAACGCAAGCACAAGAAAGCGAACTGTTTGATGTATTGCAACGCAAAGCGCGTCCCGAATTAAAAGATTTACTCGAAAGTTATAATTTAACGGTCGATTTAAAAACCGCATTGTTGAAACTACCCGAATTGAACGGTGATAAAACCATTTTGGCAAAAGCACGCGAATTGTTTAAGTCTGCAAACGCTCAAAAAGCGTTAGACGATTTAGATGCCATTTCAACCGAGTTGGCGCGTTATTTTCCTGCGCTTTCGATTAGTTTTGATTTAGCCGAATTGCGCGGTTATCACTATCATACAGGTGTGGTTTTTGCGGCATTTGTCCCGTCAATCGGCAAAGAGATTGCTCGCGGCGGACGTTACGACAATATCGGTGCAATTTTTGGACGTGAACGTCCCGCAACGGGTTTTAGTGCGGATTTGAAAGTTTTAACGGCTCTTAATAAACAAAATGGCATTGAACAACCTGAACGGGAATTGATTTTTGCGCCTTATGTTGATGACGTAAGTTTATGCGAAATGATTCGTGATTGTCGCGCCCAAAATCGGGCGGTTGTGCAACAATTACCAAATCAAATTGGTGGCGCGAAAGAGTTAAATTGCACAGCATTTTTGGTGAAAAATTCGGAAGGTGTTTGGGTTGTTGAATCAATTTAAATTTTACGAGGAAAATAAAATGATGACTTTACCATTACACGTTGAACAACAAGTGATGCACATTGCTCAACTTGAACACATCGCACCAGAAAGTGTTTTAGAACAAGCAATGCAAAGTTTTATCAAAGAATTGGAAGACCGCGAAGACATTAAAGTGGCAGATGCGGTAATGGCAAAATTGTTGAGTGGCGAAGAAAAAACATTGTCACAAGCTGAAGCAATGAGGATGCTTGATGAATTGGTCGGTTGATTACACCAAAGACGCAATCAAAACTTTAGCGAAACTTGATAAAACAGTTCGCCACAGAATTTTAAAGTTTATAAATGAAACGTTGCCGAAGTTAGAAAATCCACGCGAAAAAGGCGATGCTTTGCAAGGTGAGTTAAACACTTATTGGCGTTACAAAGTCGGTGATTATCGCTTGATTTGCAAAATCATCGACAACGAAATTACGATTTTGGTGGTTGAAATTGGGCATCGTTCAAAGATTTACAAATCAATTTAAAAACAAAAGGAAAACAAAATGACAGCTAGAACAGTTAGAGAATTTGCAACACTTTTAGACGTATCACCAGTAGGATTACTGACTGAAGTTAGAAAAACAGTAACAGGAGCAACTTTGGATGGTGTATTAACTGATGAATCACAATCTAGCTTGCTAGAACGCGCCCTGCAATTACCAAAAGTGAATGTAATACCAGACCAATTATCTGAAACAAAATCAAAACTTGATTTGCTGTATCAATATGAAAAGCACTATCTCGAATTGATTAAAGACTACAAAGAAGAAATCAAATTCGCATCTTCTTTGCAGGAAGATTTGCGCCGTGAACGTTCGCAATTTTTCACACAAACTTTGCGCGAAGTGGTTCAAACGTTGCAAGCGCAAGAAATTGATAAAAAAGTGGCTTCACAATGGATTGAAGAATTGGTTGCAAGCTACACAAAAAGCATTGATTTGAGTAGCGATTTGGCGAAAACACACGTTGTTCAAGTTTTGAGCATTTTCAAGGAAGAAGCCAAACAAGAAGTTTCCAAAGCGAAACTTGATAACCTTGGCTGATGCAAACAAAAAAAGAAATCCTTGTTGCATTGCTTAATGTATTGAGAAGAATCGTAATCTCAAAACATAAAAAAGAAACATTTGCCGCGTTGCAAGTGTTAAAACAAGGCAGGGCAGAAATGGTGCAAGATTTTTTAGACCATAAGCCTGATATTTACGCGCCATCTTTCAAATATGAAGACAGTCCTGCTTTGTTAAGTTTGGCGCGTGAAAAATACTTTATGATGTGGTTGAGCCGTCATTGGCAATTATTTAGTCATGAAGCGACCTTTTTCACTGATAAACAAAAAGAAACCGAAGCACTTTTTGCGACGGTTTTTCTTAAATTATTGGGTAAATGGTCAATTGTAAAAACAGACCATGCGGGACAATTAAATTTAGGAATTTCGTTAGTTAAAGACATGGAAACGGTTTTAAATCAGTTTATTAAAGCGGGTGAAAAATCCGAGTTGATGCGAAACACGTTGGAAATTACGTTAGACAAGAATCGCGTTATATTTGACAGAGAAATTAAGAAGTTAAGCGAACAGGAAGTATAAGTCATGGGATTTTTCAGCACGTTAGGAAGTGTTTTATCGTCAGTGGGTGGCGCGGTAAGCAGTTGGTTACAAGAGCCTTTGAAGCGTTCAGAACATGGACGTTCCGAAAGTTCAAGACAATCTGAGCATGATAGATTGTTAAAAGAACAAAATGTTGAACACGAACGTTTAGCAAAACTCAAAAAACTTGAATTTGAACTATTAGAAAAGACGAAAAATAATGATGTTGCGAGGGAAATTGAGCGTGAAATTGGCGTTAAAAAAGGGTTATCTGAGCAAAATATAAAAGAACAAGAAGCCTTAACGAAACTTCAGATTGAAATTGCTCAAAGTCAGGCAGAAATTGACCGACTTGGTTCAGAGCAAAAAATGTTGGAAATGGAACTTTCGACAAATTTGCAGATTAAACGTGAAACTGAAATTTTTCGTATCATCACAGAAATTGAGCAACTCAAAAAAGATAAAGAATTTGAACGCATGAAAGCGGTTTCTGATTCGATGATGGCGTATCAAATAGAATTAACGCGCATCAATGTTGAAGCGGTTGAAGCAATTGGTTCAATGCGAATTGAATTGCAACGAAAAGCCTACGATTTGATTCACGAAAAAACGGAACGGTACAACGAATTGCAAGAGAGAGCGTTGCAACAAGCACAAGACCAACTTGAACGGATTGAAGGAAATCCGAACATGAGTGAAGTGAGTCGAAATATCATGATTAACGCGGTTGATAAAAAATTATCGGGAATTATTGATAACGCGACGCGCTTTATTGTTCAACTCAATGATGATATGCAGATTATCAGTAAAGATATAAATTTAATTACAACAAGCGGACAAGATTTTATTCAACGACACCTTGAGCAATTCCAATTGATTGGAATGTCGGGCGAGACGACAGCGTTTTTGGAAAATTCGAGTGAGAAATTGGTTGGTTTTGAAAAATAATGGAAAAACGTACACCGCATTACAAACTGTCAGTTGTAAAAACTTTGATAGAAACAGGTCAAATTCGTTCAACTTACAGTGCATTATCAGGCGCAGCGGCATTAGGTTTTGATTTTGCTAAAATGCTCGACGTAATTAACGCCCTGACTTCTGCCGATTTTTATAAAAGCATGACCACGCACGCCGACCACCGTGTATGGCAAGACGTTTATCGTCCAGTTACGCGAGCGGGTGAAGTTTATCTAAAATTGACGGTGATTGAAGACGTTCTCATCGTATCTTTTAAGGAATTATAAGCAATGCAATGTTTATCTTGTGGTGCGGCAGAATTAGTCGCAGATAGCCGTGATATTTCCTATAGCTACAAAGGCGAATCAACGATTATTCCCGATGCAAAAGGCAATTTTTGTCCCGTTTGTGGTGAAGTGTTTTTTGACAACGTTGAATCACAACGTATTAGTGCGGCAATGCTGACGTTCAATAAACAAGTTAATGCAGCAATTGTTGACCCGATTTTTATCACGAATGTTCGCCAAAAACTTGCATTGGATTTGCAAGAAGCGGCAGAAATTTTTGGTGGTGGAGTGAATGCGTTTTCACGTTATGAAAATGGTAAAGCCAAACCTTCGTTGGCGTTGGTGAAACTGCTTAAAATGCTAGACACTCATCCTGAACTATTGCCTGAAATTCGGGCAATATAACAATTTTTTAAAATTCAAAACTTGGAATCATTATGGCAAAAAATGTAGTTGTTATCGGCACACAATGGGGTGACGAAGGCAAAGGTAAATTGGTCGATTTATTGACTGAACAAGCGTCAGCTGTTGTTCGTTTTCAAGGCGGACACAACGCAGGTCACACGCTCGTTATCAACGGACAAAAAACGGTATTGCATTTAATTCCGTCAGGGATTTTGCGCGAAAACGTGAAATGTTTAATCGGTAACGGTGTCGTTTTATCGCTTGAAGCCTTATTTCACGAAATCGAAGTCTTGGAAAAAGCTGGCTTGAATGTTCGTAATCGATTGTTAATTAGTGAAGCGTGCGCGTTGATTTTGCCGATTCATATTGCGATTGACCAAGCGCGTGAAACTGCTCGCGGTGGCAAAGCGATTGGTACAACAGGTCGCGGCATTGGGCCAGCGTACGAAGATAAAGTTGGACGACGCGGTTTGCGTGCTGGCGATTTATTAAACGCAGAAACATTTGCCGAAAAATTAAAAGAACTCGTCGAATATCACAACTTCATGCTAGTGAATTATTACAAAGTCGAAGCGGTAAATTTCGACGAGGTTTTAAAAGAAACGTTGCGTTTAGGTGAACAACTTAAACCAATGATGACCGATGTGAGTGAGTTACTTTATGACGCACAAAAACGTGGTGAAAATTTACTTTTTGAAGGCGCACAAGGTGCATTGCTCGACATTGACCATGGAACGTTCCCTTATGTTACATCGTCAAGCACTACTGCAGGTGGTGCGGCAACAGGTAGCGGTATTGGTTTGTTGAATTTCGATTACGTTTTAGGCATCACAAAAGCCTATTCAACCCGCGTTGGAAATGGACCTTTTCCGTCAGAATTGTTTGATGCAAATGGCGACCATTTAGGCGTAAAAGGTCACGAATTCGGAGCAACCACAGGGCGTAAACGTCGCACAGGTTGGTTCGATGCCGTGGCAATGCGTAAATCGGCGCAACTCAATAGTTTAAGTGGCATTTGCTTAACTAAATTAGATGTTTTAGACGGTTTAGAAAAAATCGGCATTTGCACTGCTTACAACATTGACGGCAAAATTGTTGAAGTTGCCCCACTCGGCGCAGATTCTTACGAAAAATGCGTGCCGATTTTTGAAGAAATGGCGGGGTGGTCAGAAAAATCTGAAGGCGTAAGGAATTACGACGATTTGCCTGAAAATGCTAAAAAATACATTCGTCGTTTGGAAGAATTGGTTGGCGTGAAAATTACGATTATTTCAACAGGCGCAGAACGCGATGAAACTATCGTGTTAGAACATCCTTTCGCTTAGAAACTGGAGTAAAAAAATGACTGAAAATTCAACCGTAGACGAATTAACCATTAACTACGAAGACAACGGTATCGAAACCGTCAAAGAGCTTGATAAAAAAGTTTTAACCAAAGGCGCGTGGGCAACGTTGATGTTCCGTTACAAAGAATGGAACGCCACAAAAGGCGAATATGGTGACGATAAATTCACCATTCGCCGCTACCAAAAACGTGAAGGCAAATATCAGCAAAAATCGAAATTCAACATTTCGAGTGTTGATCAAGCGAAAACGATGATTGAAATTTTGCAAGGTTGGACAAAAGAATAACGCGATTTTTTGCAGCGTTATTAATGAAAAAAGGCGGCGTGAAATTATTTCACACCGCCTTTTTTACGCGTCGTAAAAACGATTTATTTTACGTTACGTCTCGCTGCAATTCGTAACCGCAACGCGTTTAATTTGATAAAACCAGCGGCATCTTTTTGGTCATAAGCCCCTTCATCGTCTTCAAACGTCGCAATACTTTCGTCGAATAAACTGTCACTTTCTGATTCACGACCAACAACAATCACGTTACCTTTGTAAAGTTTCAAACGGACTTTGCCGTTCACGTTAAGTTGCGATTTATCAATCATCGTTTGCAACATTTCACGCTCTGGACTCCACCAATAACCGTTGTAAATCAACGTCGCATAACGCGGCATCAATTCATCTTTCAAATGTGCGACTTCGCGGTCAAGTGTCAACGATTCAATCGCACGATGCGCTTTCATCATAATTGTTCCCGCAGGCGTTTCATAACAACCGCGTGATTTCATGCCGACATAACGGTTTTCAACAATATCCAAACGCCCAATACCATTTTCACCACCGATTTTGTTCAAACGTTCCAAAACCGTTGCTGGCGAAACTGCTTCGTCGTTAATGGCTACGATGTCACCTTTCGCATAAGTCAATTCAATGTAAGTTGCTTGGTCTGGCGCATTTTCAGGTGAAACCGTCCAACGCCACATGGTTTCTTCGGGTTCCGTCCAAGGATTTTCTAAAACTCTGCCTTCATACGAAATATGCAACAAATTCGCATCCATTGAATACGGCGACGAACCGCCTTGTTTTTGTTCAACGGAAATACCGTGTTTTTCCGCGTAATCAAGCAACGATTGACGTGAATTCAAATCCCATTCGCGCCAAGGCGCAATCACATGAATATCAGGACGTAACGCATACGCACCTAATTCAAAACGTACTTGGTCATTACCTTTACCCGTCGCGCCGTGTGAAATGGCATCTGCGCCCGTTTCGTTGGCAATTTCAATCAAACGTTTCGCAATTAATGGACGCGCAATCGACGTTCCTAAAAGATATTCGCCTTCATAAATTGTGTTGGCGCGGAACATCGGAAAGACGAAATCACGCGCAAATTCTTCGCGCAAATCATCAATATAAATTTCTTTAATACCTAAAGATTGTGCTTTTGCGCGAGCAGGTTCGACTTCTTCGCCTTGACCTAAATCCGCCGTAAATGTGACGACTTCACATTGATAAACATCTTGTAACCATTTCAAAATTACCGATGTATCCAACCCACCTGAATACGCTAAAACCACTTTTTTTGTGTTTGACATAGTTTTTAAATTCCAATTTTTAGTGTGTAAATCAGCTGATATTCTATCTTATTTTAGCCCGCTCTTGAATTTGGATAGCTCTAAACTTTCAGTGTAAAAGTCACAGGACCATCGTTAATTAAAGCGATTTTCATATCTGCACCAAATTCCCCGAATTGCACATTGTTATAACTTTGCAGCGCGTGATTTTGTAAATATACAAACATTTCACGTCCAAATTCAGGTGGCGCAGCAGAGGCAAAGCTCGGACGATTACCTTTATCGGTATTTGCCGCCAGCGTGAATTGCGGCACAAGTAATAAACCGCCCTGAATATCTCGTAAACTTAAATTCATTTTATCGTCGCTATCCGCGAAAATACGGTAATTCAAAATACGTTCAAGCAATCGTTCTACAATCGTAAATGTATCGGCTTTTTCGACGGCGATTAATGCCAAAATTCCTTGTTGAATTTCGCCAATTATTTCGCCATTAACGGTAACACTTGCTTCGGTGACGCGCTGAATAATCGTAATCATAAAAATAAACTCGGTAAAAAAAATTCACTCACTAACATCGGTTGCTCACAAATACTGTATTGCGTGCGTCGTCCACACAATGGTGCGGTAATTTGAAAATCACTTGCCCATTGATTCGGTTCAATCCGCGTAATGCCTGCGGATTCACGCTGCAAGCTCGGTGCAGAAAATAAAACTTCACCCAATGGACGAGTGCCTAAACGCGCCAAATTCCCTTGAGTAATTTTCAAAGTTTTCGCGGGAATTACGGTTCTTGCCAAAATCAATGGTGTTTGATTCGACAACAAAACGACTTCGCGCACCAAGCAATAACGCTGTTCTGGTTGTTTTAAAATTCGCCATTCTGTTAAAAATGGCGTTTGTTGTTTCTCAAATAAAACCTGAACGTGGATATTTTCAAACTGATTACGAAGGCGTTGCGTGAGTGATTCGGATTCGTTTAGCCACGATTGCAAACTTATTGGCAATGATTTACGCAGGTTGTGATTCGCTGACAGCCAGCGCGGTTCATGTTTAAATAATCGACTGTAAGACATTATGAATACGAGAAAGTTAATAGGCGTACAAATCCTAGCAAAGAAAAGCCCTGTCAGCTACGAACTGTTACAATGTTGCGAACATTTTTACTTCAATCCAATCAAAAATACTTATGGCAAAAAGAACCCGCAGTCGCAAAAAAACCTTTTCAGATATTCCAACACTCGCCACAATCGAATCGTTAGCGCATGACGGACGCGGTGTGACGCACATTGATGGCAAAGTTGTTTTCATTGACGAAGCCTTGCCGACTGAACAAGTCGAATTCATTTATACCGACAGCCGCAAAGATTACGCAGAAGGTAAAGTTGTTAATTTATTAACTCGCGCAGACGTTCGTGTCGATGCACCCTGTCCACATTATGGCGTATGCGGCGGTTGCAGTTTTCAACACGTCGAAGTCACCGCGCAAATTCAAATCAAACAAGAATTGTTGTCCGAACAATTTAAGCGCATTGGCAAAGTCGAAACACCCGAATTATGGTCGCCAATGGTGGGTGAACATTGGGGTTATCGCCGCAAAGCGCGAATGGGCGTGAAATACGTTGCGAAAAAGAATCGTGTTTTAGTTGGTTTTCGTGAACGTCGTAATCCTTATTTAGCCGAAATCGACAGTTGTGCGGTCATGCACCCGATGGTTGGAACACGCCTAATTGAATTGGGCGAAATGATTGAAAGTCTCACAATTCGAGAAAAAATCCCGCAAATTGAAGTGGCGATTGGTGATGAAAAATGCGTGTTAGCGTTCCGTGTGCTTGAACCACCAACATTAGAAGACAAAGAAAAAATGCGAGCGTTCGCGCATAAACACGACCTCAGTATTTGTTTGCAATCCAAAGGTCCTGATACGATTGTGCCACTCGATGGTGAACCAGAAATGATGCTAACTTACGCGCTGCCTGACCACGGTATCGAGTTTAAATTTCGTCCTGCGATGTTCACACAGGTGAATTACGGCATCAATCGTCAGATGATTAACCGTGTATTAGAAATTATGACGTTGACCAAAGACGATAACGTGTTGGATTTATTTTGTGGACTGGGGAATTTCACGTTGCCATTGGCGAAATATGCGGGCAGCGTCGTCGGTGTTGAAGGTGATCAACCGCTCGTCAATCATGCGAAAGAAAATGCCCGTCATAACAATATCGAAAACGTCGAATTTTACGCCGCCGATTTAACGAAAGACATTAGCGAAATGCCGTGGGCGAATCGTCGTTACAACAAAATTATGCTCGATCCGTCGCGGGCGGGAGCTTCAGAAATTTTGCATCATTTGAAACGTTGGCAGCCAGACCAAATTGTTTATGTGTCGTGCAATCCGTCAACATTGGCGCGTGATGCAGGAATTTTGGTGAATGAATTGGGTTATAAACTTGTTAAAGCAGGTGTGATGGATATGTTCCCGCACACGGGTCACGTCGAATCAATGGCGTTGTTCGTCAAAGGCTAAATCATGCAAAATTCAGACATTACGATTATCGGTGGCGGCGTGATGGGATTGATGACGGCGCGTGAATTTTTAAACGCTGGCGCGTCGGTCACACTTTTAGAAAAAAATGTCTGTGGACAAGAGGCTTCGTGGGCGGGCGGCGGCATTTTGTCGCCGCTTTATCCGTGGCGACAAGCGCAATCGATTACGGATTTGGTGTTGCCAAGTTTGAAACGTTATCCTGAAATCGCGGCTGATTTGTTTGAAAAAACGGGCATTGATCCCGAATGGACGCAAAGTGGCTTGTTGATTACGCAAAATCCCGATGACATTTTGGCGCGTAAATGGTGTGTAAATTCACAAATTAAAATCGAAACGCCTGATAGTGATATTTTTGAACAATTGAATGCAGACACGTTAAATCCGATTTTCCTGCCAGAAATTGCTCAAATTCGCAATCCACGTTTTCTGCAAGCCTTGAAACAAGATGTGTTGAACAAAGGTGGTCGGCTGATTGAAAATTGCGATATCACAAATTTCACACTCGAACACAATCGCCTTCATGACGTACATTCAAA
Organism: Methylococcaceae bacterium; assembly: GCA_037134135.1. Lineage (GTDB taxonomy): Bacteria > Pseudomonadota > Gammaproteobacteria > Methylococcales > Methylomonadaceae > UBA10906. Next base: position 13,739 of record JBAXMT010000018.1, read on the forward strand.
TCACGGTAGATTTGCAGTGAATGAAATCGTGCTGACGACAGGCGCGTGGACGCAATCCATTTTTCAGCAACTATTGATTGGGTTGCTCGATATTCCAGAAATTTATCCCGCAAAGGGACAAATGCTGTTGTTCGACGCGCCACTCGGAACCCTGTCGCACATTATTTTAGACGGCGACCGTTATTTGATTCCGCGTCGTGACGGTAAAATTATTGTCGGCAGCACGGTTGAACATGACGTTTTTCACAAAACACTTACCATTGACGCACACGACCAACTCACAAAATTTGCGACGAAATTATTACCTGCATTGAAAACTGCGCCGATGATTAAACATTGGGCGGGATTGCGTCCCGCGACTGAAAATGGCGTACCTTACATTGGGCGACATCCTGAAATTCATAATCTCAGTTTAAACGCGGGACATTTTCGCAATGGCTTAACCATGTCGCCAGCTTCGGCGCAATTATTGGTTGATTTAATTTTGAATCGTCAGCCCGTTGTGAATCCAGAACCGTATCAATTTTTCAAACATTTACCCAAAAAATCACTATGAATCCTTATTCGTTATTACGTCCGTTTGTTTTTGCAGTTGACCCTGAAACCGCGCATGAATTGAGTTTGAAAGTTTTGATGGCTACGAAAAATGCCGCTGGTTTGCTTTATCCGAAAGTTCCCGATAAACCAGTGACCGTGATGGGATTGACATTTAAAAATCCTGTTGGATTAGCCGCTGGTGCAGATAAAAATGGCGATTGTTTAGAAGGTTTTGCCGCGTTGGGATTTGGTTTTTTAGAAGTTGGAACCGTTACACCACGTCCCCAAGCGGGAAATCCTAAACCGCGTTTATTTCGTTTGCCTGAACATGAAGCGATTATTAACCGCATGGGTTTTAACAATAAAGGCATCGATTATTTGTTGACACAAGTTGAACGGAGTTCGTATTCGGGCGTTCTCGGTATTAACATCGGTAAAAATGCCGATACACCAATTGAAAATGCGCTCGATGATTATTTGATTGGTTTGCGTAAAGCCTATTCGGTGGCGAGTTACGTCACAATGAACATTTCTTCACCGAACACGAAAAATTTGCGTCAATTACAGCAAGGCGATGAACTAAAAAAACTAATTTCAACCATGAAAGAAGAACAGCTGAAATTGCAACACGAACATGGGCGTTATGTACCGTTAGTGTTGAAAATCGCGCCTGATTTAACGCCCGAAGAAGTGCGAAACATTGCGGATTTATTGATGGAATTTTCTATCGACGGCGTGATTGCGACAAATACAACAATTTCACGCGATAAAATTTTGGGGCATTCTTTGGCGAATGAAATGGGTGGTTTAAGCGGTGCGCCAGTGAAAGAAATGGCAACAGAAACGGTACGTTTATTAGCGGCTGAATTGAATGGAAAATTGCCGATTATTGCAGCGGGTGGCATTATGAGTGGAAGCGATGCACAAGAAAAATTAGACGCTGGTGCGAGTTTGGTTCAAATTTATACAGGCTTAATTTACCACGGTGCATCGTTGATTAGCGATTGTGTAAATACGTTGTCATCAGCAAAATAAACTCAATCCAACTAAGAATTTGGGTAGTATTTCAATTGTATTGACGCTCTCAATAAAAACAAGATACTACCCATTTTGATACTCAAACTATAATTTTAAATGTTAAAAACGCACGTTCTTAAATAGCAATTTGAGCAATTGCTGTTTTAGCTAATGGCGACAGACCTTCACCATCGTGACTGTTTAAATGTTCAACAATCGCCTGACGCATTCGCAATTCCCACGAGCGCGAAATGTGATTTTTTACACCATCTGCCGCAATGATTTTATCGGGGTCGGCATCAAAAAAATTGCTGATGTCATTTGCCATTCTGACTAATTTTTCAATTTTCATACTCATTTTTTTATTCCATAAATCGTTGTGAATGACTGTAAATCACGCAAGTTTCATCTCGCGCAAAACCTATTAACGTTAAACCTGATTCTTGAGCCAACCGAATTGCTAACGCCGTCGGTGCAGAAATTGCCACCAAAATCGTTGCGCCAACTGCTGTGGCTTTTTGCACCATTTCATAACTTGCACGACTGGTTGTAATCATAAAACCTGCACCAAAATCCGTACCGCGTTTGAGTAACGCACCAATCAATTTATCCAGCGCATTATGTCGCCCAACATCTTCACGCAATTCGACAATGCCTTTTTCAGGTTCAACCCACGCGACGGCATGAATTGCGCCCGTGATTTGATTGAGTTTTTGATGCTGCGACAACAATGCAACGCTTTTTAAATGTTCGGACGAAATTTTCAAATTTCCTGATACGGAACGAGTCGGTTTAATCGCTTGTTTCAACGTCGTCGCACCACACAAACCACAACCTGTGCGACCTGTTAAATTACGCCCTTTTTCAGCTAAACATTGAAAACGCGTTTCGGGAATTTTGATTTGAACTTCGATGCCGTTTGAACGCTGATAAACTTTCACCGATTCCAATTCAGCCGCATTCGCAATAATGCCTTCGGTCAAACTAAAACCGAGCGCAAAATCTTCTAAATTCGTTGGTGTTGCCAGCATAACAACGTGTGAAACGCCGTTATACATAAGAACAACAGGCACTTCTTCCGCGACAAAATCATCAACAGTTGAAAGCTCACCATTTTTGAAGCGTTCAACTGAAACGGGCTGATAACTTGACCAGCCCAATTCCATGATTGATGCTAAAAATTCATCGTTAGACATTCGCCGCTTGCGCTAATAAATCAAGTTGCGTGTCCGTGAAAGTACGATAACCGTCTTGCCATTCTGAACTTTTCGTTACTTTCGTGATTTGCACGGCGGTGACTTTATATTCAGGGCAGTTTGTCGCCCAATCGCTGTTGTCCGTCGTAATCACGTTCGCGCCCGATTCAGGGAAATGGAACGTGGTATAAACCACACCAGGTTGCACACGGTCAGTCACAATCGCATTCAAAACGGTTTCGCCTACACGACTTTTAATACTGACAGCATCGCCATCGTTAATGCCACGGTCTTGCGCGTCGTGCGAATGAATTTCTAAAATATCTTCCGAATGCCATGCTGTATTTTCCGTACGGCGTGTTTGTGCGCCTACGTTGTAATGCGCCAAAATTCGACCAGTCGTCAAAATCAATGGGAACATCGGTGTGACTTTTTCAATTGTTGGCACATATTCAGTCAACATAAACAAGCCTTTACCGTCATCACGCAAAAATTCTTTCGTGTGCATCACAGGCGTACCATCAGGCGTTTCATCATTGCAAGGCCATTGAACACTACCGAGTTCGTCAATTTTCGCATAGCTCACACCTGAAAAACTTGGAATTAAACTCGCAATTTCGTCCATGATTTCAGAAGCATCTGAATAATTCATCGGATAACCGAGCGCGTTTGATAATAATTGTGTGATTTCCCAATCTGCATAACCTGCAAGCGGACGCATGACTTTACGAACTGGAGAAATACGGCGTTCTGCGTTGGTGAACGTACCTGTTTTTTCGAGGAATGATGCACCAGGTAAGAAAACGTGCGCGAATTTTGCGGTTTCATTTAAGAAAATATCTTGCACAATCACGCATTCCATTTTTTGTAATGCGGCGTGAACGTGCGTAATATCTGGATCAGATTGCGCGATGTCTTCACCTTCGCAATATAAACCCATGAAAGTGCCATCTAATGCCGCATCGAACATATTTGGAATTCGCAAACCTGGGTTTGTGCTTAATTCTGCCCCCCATGTTTTTTCAAATAAATCGTGTGTCGCAGGGTCTGCAACGTGACGATAACCAGGTAATTCATGCGGGAATGAACCCATATCGCACGAACCTTGTACGTTGTTTTGACCACGCAATGGATTTACACCCACACCGTCACGTCCAATGTTGCCTGTTGCCATCGCTAAATTTGCAATACCGATAACGGTGGTTGAACCTTGTGAATGTTCGGTTACGCCTAAACCGTAATGGAATGCCGCATTGCCGCCTGTGGCATATAAACGCGCTGCCGCTCTAATATCGGCGGCTGGAACGCCTGTGATTTCTTCGGTTGCCTCTGGCGCGTGACGAATGTCAGCCACAAAAGTGCGCCATTTGTTAAATGAAGCCACGTCACAACGCGCTTTTACAAATTCTTCATCCACCAAATTTTCAGAAACAATAACGTGTGCCAACGCATTCACGATTGCCACGTTGGTGCTTGGGCGCAATTTCAAATGATAATCCGCTTGAACGTGCGGCGTTTTCACCAAATCAATTTCGCGTGGATCGATAACGATGAGTTTCGCACCTTCACGCAAGCGTTTTTTCATCATTGAACCAAAAACAGGATGTCCGTCTGTCGGGTTCACACCCATGACCACAATCACGTCGGCTTTCATAATTGAATCGAAATTTTGCGTTCCCGATGATTCGCCGAGCGTTTGTTTCAATCCGTAGCCTGTTGGGGAATGGCAAACTCGCGCACAAGTATCGACGTTATTATTACCGAAACCTGCACGAATCAATTTTTGCACTAAATAGGCTTCTTCGTTAGTGCAACGTGATGACGTTAAGCCGCCGACAGAATCTTTGCCGTATTTCGCTTGGATACGCTTCATTTCTGATGCCGCGTAAGCAATCGCTTCTTCCCACGAAACTTCTTTCCAAGCGTCTTGAATGCTGGCGCGAATCATCGGTTTTGTGATGCGGTCTTTGTGAGTTGCATAACCGAAGGCAAAACGCCCTTTTACGCATGAATGACCATGATTGGCTTGACCGTTTTTGTCTGGCACCATGCGAATTACTTGCTCGCCTTTCATTTCAGCGCGGAATGAACAACCTACGCCGCAATACGCGCAAGTCGTCACAATAGCGTGTTCGGGTTGACCATTTTCAATAATGTTATTTTCCATTAACGTTGCAGTCGGACACGCTTGAACGCACGCGCCACAAGATACGCATTCAGAGCTTAAAAAATCTTCGTTTTGACCTGGTGAAACTTTTGAATCAAAACCACGTCCGTCAATAGTTAAAGCGAATGTGCCTTGAGTTTCTTCACAGGCGCGAACGCAACGTGAACAAACGATACATTTGCTGGGGTCGAAAGTGAAATAAGGATTTGAGGTGTCTTTTTCTGCGCCTAAATGGGTTGTTACAGGTTTATAACGCACTTCACGCAAACCGACTGCGCCCGCCATGTCTTGTAATTCACAATCACCGTTTGCCGCGCAAGTTAGGCAATCAAGCGGATGGTCAGAAATATAAAGTTCCATCACACCGCGACGCACATCGGCGAGTTTTTGGTTTTGCGTAACGGCTTTCATGCCTTCGAAAACAGGAGTCGTACACGAAGCAGGCAAACCGCGTCCGCCTTCGATTTGCACCACACACAAACGGCATGAGCCAAAGGGTTCAATGCTATCAGTCGCACACAATTTTGGAATATCAATGCCAATGCTTGCCGCTGCACGCATCACTGACGTTCCCGCAGGAACGGTAACTTTAAATCCGTCAATTTCTAAATTAACTAATTCAGTTGAGGCACTTGCTGGCGTGCCGTAATCTTTGTCTTTATCAATGCTCATTTTTTATTCTCGTTTTTCGATGACTTTGTGTTTAGCTCAAATTCAATCCAGATTGTTTTTCTATGGCTTTCAACGTCCCAATTGGCAAAACTTTGTTTTGATGAAGAGGAACAACCACCGTTTTTCGCGTTAACAGATTGAAAAATTTAATATGCGAGCCTGTTTGTGAAACTTCTTGAAAATCATGTTGCAATAAAATTTTGATAACTTCTTTTCCCGTTAATCTTCTCGCTTTTGGTGACATCAAATTGCCAATTCTGCGAATTCATACGTTTTAGCCGAAAACGCACTTACTAAAAACTTTTCTGGTATCGGTTCAAGCATCAAAAGAATAGCTTCTTGCAAACCATTAACGGCTTCATCTTTCGTTGCGCCACACGAGGAAACAAAATTTAATTCAGGACACGTCGCAGAAAATGCTTGTGCTTGCGCGTCAAATTCAACAATTGCTCTTATTTTCACTTCATTTCTCCGTTAATTATTTCGCAAGTGCAACTGGCACAAAAGGACTTTCTGGATTCACGCGCAATGTTTGCGAAGCGGGATGCAATACCAAATCCATCATTTCCATTGGCACTGCGCCAAACAGTGGCTCATCGCCCATTACTAACGCCGACAAATCACAATAACGTTCAGCAAAATACACCCGCAAAGGTCCAATCATGGGAACGGCTTTGCGTGAACCGTCCGCAAGTATAATTTCTCGCACGCTCACTTCTTCGGTATCAAAGCCCAATTGCAACGCTAAATGTTCAGGTACCGTCAAAAAAACTGAACCCGAATCGACTAATGCTTTAGTGCTGATGCGTCGCTTTTGAAAAAGGTTTTCAACCTCAATGTCGGCGTAAGTAGTAATGCCCATAAAATTATGCTTATCAGTGTTAAAAACTAGTTTTTACTTAATCGTTACGCCCAACTTTTTAGCGGTATTTTGAATTATGTTAGTCGGAGCTTTGATACATCTAACAGTAGCTTTTATCACCACATCTTTCGTTGTGTAACCCTTCACAGCTGGATATTGATAGGGGATCTGAACGTTACATGTTTGGGTGCCTTTGATAAAATCTGTTTCACTGATCTCTTGTTCATGCGACATATACATCATTGGTTTCGTACCATCTTCGTAAGTTACGCTACAATCGGACGGAAGGGCAATTTTCCCCTTCTCACATCGTGCAATAACGGGCGCGCAAGAATCACCATCAGCTACAAACTCAGTTCGAGTATAAGGATGCCCATTGTTATCAACCCGTACTTCCTGCATTTCACCATTTGCGTCACAATTTCCTGTTTGTTCTACAAAACTCACATTTTTAGGAATATCGTTTAACAAATTAGACAACGTATCGGCGTTACTGATACTTGAAACTGCTAGTAAAGCTGTTGCAAATAAAATTTTAGTTTTCATTTTTTATGCCTTCACACCAAAATCTTCGGGGAAATGATTGAGCGCACTCAACACAGGATAGGGAGTCATGCCACCCATTGCACAGAGTGAACCGTTTAACATCGTGTCGCACAATGAACGTAGTAACGGAATGTTTTTATCCAAATCGCGTTTATTGACGATTTCGTCCATTACTTCATAACCGCGCGTTGAACCAATTCGGCAAGGCGTACATTTTCCGCATGACTCTTCAACGCAGAATTCCATGCTGTATTTTGCCATTTGCGCTAAATCAACGGTTTCATCAAATG
>JBAXMT010000019.1:0-20790 GCA_037134135.1 Methylococcaceae bacterium
CTCTTTTCTTATATTTTTAATTTGATAAAACCAAATTCATTTAACGTTGAGCAGCGTTTTTATAAACGATATTTCGTTCACGTTTGCCAACCGAAACGACAACTACAATCAGTTCGTTATCGCGAACTTCATAAACCAATCGATAGCCAATCGTTCGCAGTTTGATTTTGTAACGCGCTTTTTGACTCGACAATTTCGACGGGGCGTGATGTGGATTTTCCAAACGTTCTACTAACTTTTGTTTGAATTGTTCACGAATGGTCGAATCCAAAGATTGCCATTCTTTCCATGCGACTGGATGAAAATCTAACTCATAACTCATCGAGCGAAACCCGAATGAACGCCTGACTGTCATTTAAACGCTGGTCTGCAATCGTGTTAAGTTCTATGTCATCGAGTTTTTCAAGTAACGCTTCATAAGCTGCTGCGGGAACACAATAAAACGCAGGTTCATTTCGACTAAGAATTGCAACGGGCAAGCCACCACCTGCCGCAACGGTTCGGATTGGATGTTTTTTTAGCTCTGAAACACTCGCCGACATATCCGATAAAATTAAACGCGCCATAATAAAACCTCCCAAAAAAATCAAAATCCCACAGCTACAAAACTAAATCAATCAACAAAACGAAAATGTGAAATTACTCCGCGTTGCGAACTAAGCGAACATTTAAATTGAACAGCTTGAGATAGAATCCGTCGTCATCTATCCCTCTACTAAAATTAACACCCCAAATTACATGGTTGTCATCTGGATAATCAAAAGATGGCGATGATGTCCAAAAAGCAAAATCGAAAACATCGTCATTTGTAGTGTTTGGAAAATACGTCGTAATAATAGTTGGTGAACTTGTATTGATAGATATGTATGTATTACTCACACAAATAAAACCGTCTTCATTCTTATCGATAATATTGTATTTACCATCGGAACAATAAATTAGCTCTCTAAGCTCTTCGTGTTTAGGTAATCGCCAATTATCTGCTCCGCACATTCTTTTGTTATTTACAGTATTAGCGTAAGCGTAAGTGTCACATTCACTTCCATTACACAATTCTGAGTGTCCATCTGCATTTTTAAATCCTGAAAAACCACCATTTTTGCTCAAATCTGGATTGTACCAAGTGTATGTGTTTTTCATATCACGCAAACCACCGTCAGTAGTTTTCACCTCCCAAATCAAGCCCGTTTTGTTATCTTTTGTGCAAGCCCAATCTGTTGGATTCGTGCCAAGCATTGCGCTATCTGGTAGGAGTGAACCGTTGTTAGCAATTTTTGTGTAGCCCGTAGTTTTTGCCGGCACGATTACTGGCAGAGGTATTACAACTGGCACAATTACGGGAATGGGATTTGAAACGGCGACAATTTTAGAAATGGATTTGCTGTTTAAAATAGGCGTGCCGTTATCGCTTGCAAACGCATTCCAACCAAATGAACTAGCGGTTGCGTAAGTATGACTGAAAACTAAATCTTTGCTGTCTGTTGCGGTTACTGTTTCAGGTTCGGAATTATCGCCCCAATTCATGGTGATTGCGTTTAGATTTGCATCGACATCTTTTGCATTTAGCGTGACGGTGTAAGCGGTGTTTGTAATGGCTGATGTTTCTGCTTTGATTAAAGCTAACGTTGGTGCGTGATTGATAGGTGCAGCACTTGTGACGGTATAACTGCTACTTTTTGCAGAGCCTTGTGTGACATTTTTTGCATTAACAATAACAACTTTATATGTTTGTTTGCCTGCTTTGTAGATGGCTCGTGATAATGAATAACTATTATCCGTCCCTGTCATTGAGGTAAATCCTGTTAAACCTACGGGAGCTATTTTTAATTTGTAACCCGTTGGCAAAGGTGTATTCAATTCGGCGGTAAATTTAAACATCGTTCCCGCAGGTGCAGAAGTTGGCGTGACGTTTATTTTGGTTATTGTTGGCGTAACGGCTGACATCGCAGACGCGCTAAATACAAACATCGGAACAACTAAAAACGCGCTGTGATATTCCATGCAGAAAAACCTTTTGAAAATGATGGAGAAATTATTTAACAGCTTTAAACCGTTTCGCTTCAGCAGAAAGCGGGAATTTTGTCAGAAGTAAGGTTTGATAATGTTTCGCCATTCCTGCATTGCCCGACGCGCCTTCGATTTGCGCGGCAATTAACAACGATTCGGGCGTGGGTTCAGAAACTTGTGCATAACGCTGTAAATAGATTTTTGCCGCCGAAAAATTACCTTGGTGATAATTCACTTTTTGCATTTCGAGCAGGGCAGGGGAGTAATTAGAATTTAGTTGTAGAGCTTGCTCAAAATAGGTTTGCGCTTGAGGATATTGTGCGAGCTGCATATAACAACGTCCTAAATTTGTCATCGCTAGCCACGGACGTTCATTCAATCTATCGTTTGTAGCTTCGGTAAGTAACGCCCTACCTTTTTCAACTTCATTTTGTTCACACAAAAAACGGCCGTAATTGTTTTTCACACCTAAATCGTCAGGTGTTAGCGAAATTGCGATTTGATAATGTGAACGTGCGTCATCGATTTTATTGAGTTTTTCGTCTAAAAAAGCGAGTGCATTAAAGGCTTGCGCGTTTTTAGAGTCTAAGCGAATTGCGTGTTGTAAATTTTCTTTCGCAATTTCTAATTTATTCAAATTCAAATAACGAACACCAAGTTGCAGATAAATATCGGCGGCATTGCCTTCGACATTTTTAGTTTCTTCGGTCGTCGCACAAGCAGTTAAGGTCAATAACAACGCGCTTGAATAGAATAATTTGAAAAATTGCATGACGTTATGCGGCAATTTTAAGTTTTAAATGCCGACGACTTTTGTCCGCAACTTGACCGACGAGTTGACCGCACGCCGCATCAATATCTTCGCCGCGTGTTTTGCGAACGGTCGTAATAATCCCTGCGTCGTTAAGCATCGTTTTGAATTTTAAAAGCGTTTCTTTATTTGAACAGCGATAAGGTGAATTCGGGAAGGGATTAAACGGAATTAAATTGAGTTTGCACGGCACCGTTTTGAGTAATTTAATTAGCCCTTTTGCATCTTCGACCGTGTCGTTGATGCCGTCGAGCATGACATATTCAAACGTGACAAAACGACGTGGCGCGATTTTGGCATTTTCACGGCAAGCGTCCATCAACATATTTAACGGATATTTTTTGTTAATTGGTACGAGTTCATCACGCAATTCATCACGCACCGCATGAAGTGAAATCGCCAAACTGACATCGCACGCTTCGCCCAACCGTTCAATCGCGGGTACAACGCCAGATGAACTAATCGTGACACGGCGTTTCGATAAACCATAAGCGAAATCGTCCATCATCAAGTTGCAGGAGGCAACAACATTGTCGAAATTCAACAATGGTTCGCCCATGCCCATCATCACGACGTTGGTAATTCTACGGTTTTTGCCGACACGGTTTTGCGCGACAAACAATTGCCCGATAATTTCAGAAGCCGCGAGATTACGATTAAAGCCTTGTTGCGCAGTGGAACAAAACGTACACGCTAACGCACAACCGATTTGCGACGAAACACACAGCGTATTTCGGTCATCTTCGGGAATAAAAACGCTTTCAATCCGATTGCCGCAATGCGTTTGCATCGCCCATTTTATCGTGCCGTCCGTCGCGATTTGTTCAACCACAATTTCAGGCGTTTCAATCACGCAGTTTTCGGATAAATAAGCACGAAGCGTTTTGCTTAAATTGCTCATTTCATTGAAATCGTACACGTCTTCTTGATAAATCCACTTCATCAATTGCGTGGCGCGGAAGGGTTTTTCGCCTAAACCAACAAAAAAGGCGGTTAAGCCTTTTCTGTCGAAATCGAGCAAATTAACCTTTTTTATAGGATTAACGAGTTCTGTCACAAATTTGGTCTGCCGTGAAAAAGTAAGCAATTTCGCGTGCCGCAGTTTCTACAGCGTCTGAACCGTGAACGGCATTTTCGTCAATGCTTGCAGCGAAATCAGCGCGAATTGTACCCGCAGCGGCTTCTTTAGGATTCGTTGCGCCCATAATGTCGCGGTGTTTTAAAACAGCATTTTCGCCTTCTAAAACTTGCATAATTACTGGACCCGAAATCATGAAAGACACTAAATCGCCGAAAAATCCGCGTTCGCTGTGTTCAGCATAAAAACCTTCTGCTTGTTCTTTGGTCAAATGAACCATTTTCGCAGCAACGATTTTCAAGTCGTTTTTTTCAAAACGGCTGTAGATTTCGCCGATTGCGTTTTTTGCTACTGCGTCAGGTTTGATAATAGAAAAAGTACGTTCGATTGCCATGGGTTTTAAAACTCCTAATTGTAAATTAAAAAATGAGTGCAAATTATAGCCGATTAAGGTTTGCGTGGTTAAGGCAAATGCGCGATGTCGGAATTGTCTTTGACGGGAATCATCAAATCAGCGGGACTAACGCCCAACATCAATGCCGCTGGACTGGCGATAAAAATCGACGAATACGTTCCGAAAAATACGCCGAATAAAAGCACGAGTGCGAAATTGTGAATCGTTTCACCGCCTAAGAAAAACAGCGAAACCAGCACAAGTAAAACTGTCAACGAAGTCATAATCGTGCGGCTTAATGTGACGTTCACTGAAATGTTCATAATTTCTTCGGTTGATTTATCGCGGAACTCGCGGAAACCTTCTCGAATTCGGTCGTACACCACAATCGTATCGTTCAATGAATAACCGATTAACGCCAAAACAGCAGCCAAAACCGTCAAATCAAACTCCAAACCGAGAATCGAAAATAATCCCAACGTCACGATAACATCGTGAAATGTAGCGATAATCGCGCCGAGCGAAAATTTCCATTCAAATCGCCACGCGATATAAACCAAAATTGCCAAGGAAGAATAAAGTAAGGCTAAAAAGCCATCTTGGGCTAAATCGTCACCCACTTGAGGACCAACAAATTCCACACGTCGCAAACTCGCAGGTTCTACCATATCTTTGTTAATCGTTTCTAAAACTTGGGTGCTTAAATCCGCGCTGCTTACGCCTTCTTGAAGTTTTAGGCGAATTAAAACGTCTTTTGCAGATCCAAAATTCTGCACGGTTGCGTCTTCAAAACCTTCAGTATCCAATTTTTGCCGTAACGCATTTAAATCGGCTGGTTGTTGATAACCGACTTCGATAAGTGTTCCACCCGTAAAATCGATGCCCATGTGCAAGCCTTGTGTGGCGAGCGAAATAATCGAAATCAACGAAAGTACGCCCGAAAAAATCAGAGCGATATTTCGATTTCCAATAAAATTGATATTTGTTGTTTTCATTTTTAAATTCTAAATGATGAGGTCAGCGTGAAATGAGCAGGCGATAATTTTACCTGCTCATTGGCATTTTCTAAATCGACAACTTTTCAACGCGCTTGTCGCCGTAAATCCAGTTAATAACCATTCGAGTACCCGTGATTGCTGTGAACATCGACGACAAAATCCCGATGATTAACGTAACAGCAAAACCTTTCACCGAACCAGTACCGAAAGCAAATAACACAATCGCCACGACTAAATTGGTGAAATGCGAGTCGAAAATCGTTCCAAACGCTTTTTCATAACCTGCGAAAATTGACGATTGAGGCGTATTGCCATTATTGAGTTCTTCTTTAATCCGCTCGAAAATCAATACGTTTGCATCGACCGACATACCGACGGTTAAAATAATCCCTGCAATACCTGGAAGTGTCAGCGTTGCTTGCAACATCGACAAAATCGCCACAACGATGACTACGTTAAACGCCAACGCCATATTCGCAATCATGCCGAACAGTTTGTAATAAATCGCCATAAACAAAACAACTAAAGCAAAACCAACGAAAAATGACATCATGCCTTTGTCGATATTATCTTTACCTAAACTAGGTCCAACGGTGCGTTCTTCGACAATATCCACTGGAGCTGCTAACGCGCCAGCTCTCAATAAAAGTGATAAATTACGCGCTTCTTGTGGACTGTCTAAACCAGTCGTTTGGAAGCGTTTGCTGAATACGCCTTGAATCGTCGCGACACTAATGACTTTTTCGACTTTTTCTTTGTGGCGAACTTTTTGACCATTCACAATGCGCGTTTCATTTTTGTACTCAATAAATACAACCGCCATTGATTTGCCGATGCTGATTTGGGTGAGTTTACCCATTTTCGATGCGCCAATGCCATTAAGTGAAATACTCACAGATGGACGACCGTCATCATCGCTGCTCGAAGAAGAATCTACGATTTGATCGCCGGTAATAATAATGCGTTTATCAAGCAAAATTGGACTGCCATTTTTTTCGTAATAAAGTTTACTGCCAACTGGCGCATGTCCAGAAACCGCCTGCTGTACATCGTGTTCCGTATCCGCCATGTGATATTCCAACGTCGCGGTGGTACCTAAAATTTCTTTAGCGCGTGACGTATCTTGAACACCAGGTAATTGAACCATAATGCGATTTTCACCTTGCTGCTGAATCACAGGTTCGGCAACGCCTAATTCATTGACCCGATTTCGCAAAGTCGTCATATTTTGTGCGACAGCCGATTTTTTAATTTCACGGACTTCAGTTTCTGAAACTTTCAGCCAAATTTGCTCATCTGCTTCAGGTTCAGTAATGGTTAAACCTCGAAATTCTTTGCTCAATAAAGCCATTAACTGTGTTTTGTCATCGGCTGATTTCAAAGCGATTTTGATAAAACCATTGTCTTTCGTGACCGCTTGATAATGAATTTTCGCTTCACGCAATGCTAAACGTAAATCATCGTTATAGCGTTCTTCAGCTTGTTTCACCGCTGCATCCATATCGACTTCGAGTAGAAAATGAACCCCTCCGCGTAAATCCAAACCTAAATACATCGCTTGTGCGCCAATGGCGCGTAACCAATCAGGCGTATTCGGTGCAAGATTTAAGGCGACGGTGTAATCATTACCCATTTTATCGCGCAATAAATCCGCAACTTTCATTTGGTCATCGGTATTAGTCAATCGTGCAACTGTTTTTCCATCTTTAAACTCGAATGTTTTAACTGTTACGCCTGTTGATTTAATTGTGGATTCGATGTCGCTGGCTTGTGATTGTGTGAGATTATTAATTGTGTGAGAAACTTGAACCGAAGGATCGTCACCGTACAAATTTGGCAACGAGTAAATAATGGAAATGATAAACGCCAAAATGATGACGATATTTTTCCAAAGAGGAAAATGGTTTTGCATTACGTTTATTCCGCTGAATTATTGAGCGACTTTTTTGTGCATGGCTTTATAAGTGCCTTTAGGCATCATGCTTTCGATATTGTGACGTTGTACTTGAATGAAGATATTGTCACTGATTTCAATTTTGACAAAGTTATCATCTACGTCTGCAATTTTCCCCAAAATTCCACCTGAAGTTACAACTTCTGTGCCTTTTGTTAATGATTCAACCATTTGTTTTTTTTCTTTAGCTCGCTTGGCTTGCGGGCGTAAAAATAACATGTAAAAAAATACTAAAACCCCTAAAGGAAATAACATTCCTTCTAAACCAGGTTGTTGTGCAGCGGCAGCTCCGCCTTCAGCTAAAGCGTCAGAAATGAAAAAACTCATTGTATCTCCTCGTTATTTTTATAATGTGTGTGAAAAAAGAATTAAAACAATGGTTATTATGCCATAGAAAATTTGTTGCGCCGTGTTTTGCACGTCATGAAACACGCCATAAAACGTGACAAATCAAAGTAGCGTGCTACACTTTTTCGCATTATTCACTTATTTTTTATCTTGAGATTTACCATTTATGAAAGCTATGGAAGAAAATTTCGCACAAATTATTACAGCTATTGGCGAAGATTTAACCCGTGAAGGTTTAGTTGATACACCAAAACGAGCCGCAAAAGCCTTTAAATTTTTAAATAACGGTTATGAAAAAACGTTGGACGAAGTTTTAAATGGCGCAATTTTCACAGCAGACAGCGAAGATATGGTTATTGTGAAAGACATCGAACTTTATTCATTGTGTGAACATCATTTATTACCCTTTATTGGAAAATGCCATGTTGGTTATTTGCCGAATGGTAAAGTTTTGGGATTATCAAAAATTGCGCGAGTGGTTGATATGTATGCACGGCGTTTGCAAATTCAAGAAAAATTAACGAAACAAATTGCTGATGCGATTGAAGAAGCAACAGGCGCACGCGGCGTTGCTGTTGTGATTGAAGCTAAACATTTGTGCATGATGATGCGTGGTGTTGAGAAACAAAATTCCGTGATGACAACGTCGGCGATGAAAGGGATTTTTCGCAAAGAAATCAGCACTCGTTCTGAATTTTTAAACTTAATCAATCGCTAGGATTTTAGAAATGGCAGATGAAAAAATAGGTATTTTACTTGCAAATTTAGGGTCGCCAGCTGCACCGACTGTGCCAGCAGTGCGAAAATTTCTGAAAGATTTTTTAGGTGATAAGCGTGTTGTAAACATTCCACGTTTTGTGTGGTTGCCGATTTTGCACGGTTTTATTTTGCCATTTCGTCCAAAAAAATCATTGAAAGCCTACGCTAAAATTTGGGATGCTGAAAAAGGTTCGCCGCTCACGTTTTTGACGCATCAATTAACATCAAAATTAGCGACAAAATTAGCCGCTCAAAATGTCGTTGTCGATTGCGCGATGAGTTATGGCGAGCCATCAATTCCAAATCAATTACGCAAATTTAAAGAACAAGGCGTGAATGAAGTTATCGTATTACCGCTTTATCCGCAGTATTCTTCGACAACGACCGCTTCCGTTTATGATTCGTTAGTGACAGAATTTAATACCTTATGGCACTTACCAAATTTTCGTTTTATTAGCGATTATCATCAAAATTCGCGTTATATTTCCGCGATTGCTGAATCAGTTGAAAATGCGTGGCGCGAAAAACCTAAAAATGAAATGTTGATTATGTCATTTCATGGTTTGCCTGAAATGCTAACCCAAAAAGGCGATCCGTATTTTTATCAATGCCAAAGAACAGCCGAATTATTAGCCGAAAAATTGGGTTTGAAATCGAACGAATGGCGATTAGTTTTTCAATCACGTTTTGGCAAAGCAGAATGGTTGAAACCATATTGTGTTGAAGTTTTAGAAGCCTTACCAAAAGAAGGTGTGAAAACGGTTGACGTTATTTGCCCTGGTTTTGCTGTCGATTGTTTAGAAACACTCGAAGAAATCGCAATGGAAAATAAACACGTTTTTCAAGAAGCTGGTGGTGATTATTATCGTTACATTCCAGCTCTGAATGATTCCGATGCGAATGTTGATGTGATGTTAGATATTTTGAATTTAAAAAATTTTAAGGAAACGAAATGACTGCTCTCGTAGGCATTATCATGGGTTCAACGTCTGATTGGGAAACAATGCGTTTTGCCGCTGAAACATTAGAAAAATTGGGCATTCCACACGATGTTGAAGTTGTATCCGCGCATCGCACGCCTGATAAATTATTTGCTTATGCAGAAAGCGCGGAAAGCAAAGGTTTTGAAGTGATTATTGCGGGGGCAGGGGGCGCAGCACATTTGCCTGGTATGACTGCAGCAAAAACGGCGATTCCTGTTTTAGGTGTTCCTGTTCAGTCGAAAGCATTAAACGGCATGGATTCATTATTATCAATTGTTCAAATGCCAGCGGGAATTCCCGTGGGAACATTGGCGATTGGTAAAGCTGGAGCGATTAACGCGGCATTATTAGCGACTTCAATTATTAGCAATAAGCACAAACAATATCGTCCAGCATTGGAAAAATTTAGACAAGAACAAACAGACACAGTTTTGGAAAACTCTGACCCGCGTGGAGAATTAAAATGAAAGTAGGAATTTTAGGTGGCGGGCAATTGGCTCGAATGATTGCCTTAGCAGGTTATCCATTAGGCATTCGTTTTATTTTTTTAGACCCGTCGATTGGTGCGTGTGCCACAACTTTGGGTAGCCATTTACGCGGAGATTATCATGATGAAACATTATTGGCTGACCTTGCGAAACGCGCTGATGTTGTCACCTATGAATTTGAAAATGTACCCGCAAAAGTGGCTGAATTTTTAACTTCAAATACACAAGTTTATCCGTCGCCCAAAGCTCTTGCTGTTGCACAAGACCGATTAGTTGAAAAAGAATTTCTGAACGATTTGGGCATTCCGACTGCGCCTTATGAAGCAGTTGGACATTTTGATAGTTTGCAAGCTGCGATGGAAAAAATCGGTTATCCCGCGATTTTAAAAACGCGCACTCAAGGTTATGACGGTAAAGGGCAATCGATTTTAAAATCTGTTGCAGATTTAAAATCGGCGTGGCAAAAATTGGAAGGTTTAGCGGCGATTGTTGAAGGATTTGTAAAATTCTCACGCGAAGTTTCAATCATTGCTGTGCGAAGTGTTTCAGGCGAATTGGCATTTTACCCACTGTCTGAAAATGTACATAAAGACGGCATTTTGCGTGTATCTGAAAGTCGAGAAAATGACCCAATGCAAGCTAAAGCGGAAGATTACGTTACACGTTTAATGATCGCGTTGGATTATGTTGGTGTATTGGCGTTGGAATTATTTGAAGTTGATGGTGAATTAATTGCGAATGAATTTGCGCCGCGTGTTCATAATTCAGGACACTGGACGATTGAAGGCGCAGAAACTAGTCAATTTGAAAACCATTTACGCGCCATTTTAGATTTGCCTTTGGGTTCGACGGCGGCTGTTGGACACGCTGTAATGGTTAATTTCATTGGTGGCAAACCCGAAAGTGAAGAAATTCTAAAAATCCCCAGCACACATTTACATTTGTACGCTAAAGCAGCACGGAAAGGACGTAAAATTGCTCATGCGACGATTCACACCAAAACATTGGCAGAATTAGAACCGTTGAAAAAACGTTTAATTGCTTTAGCTGACGAGGCAGATGATTCATAAAAAACGATTTCTAAATCATACTACGTTAAATAAAAAGTTCGTCACCGCATTTAAAAAGGCTTCAGGTTGCTGAACGTGAATCCAATGTTCAGCATCGGGAATTACTTGAATTTTTGCAAATGGAAAAAGCATTTCGGTGCTATTTTCTTTGAGATAACGCGAATTTCCACCTGCTAAAAACAATGTTGGAGAAACGAATTGCGGCACTTTTTCAATACTTGGAAAGCGTAAAATTTTGTCGGCATTTTTCTGGAAAATATCCAAATCAATCCGCCATTCATAACCGCCACTTTTTAGCAGTAAATTTTGTAATAAAAATTGTCGATAATTTAACTCTGGAATAATATCAGCGAGCAGTAATTCTGCTTGTTTGCGGTTATTTAATTCCGCCAATGGCAAATTTTTTAACGCGTTAATCAGCGGTTCAAAACTGTGCTTATACTCAATCGGTGCAATATCAACAACGATTAAATTTTGCACCAAGTCGGGATAATTTAACGCCGCCCACATAGCAGTTTTACCGCCCATGCTATGCCCCATTAGCGTGACGTTTTTTAATTTATTTTGACTGATAAATTGCGTCACATCTGCCGCCATCGTTTCATAATCCATAATTTCAACATGCGGCGACGCGCCATGATTTCGCGCATCTAAAATATAAACACAGAAATTCGTCGCTAATTTTTCGCCAACGTGTCGCCAATTTCGTGACGAAGCAAAAAATCCGTGCAAGATAATCAGCGGCGGATTTTTTACTTCACCAAATTGCTCAAATGCTAAATCGACAGTTTGCATTTTAAACAAAGAAACTAAAAACGCCGCCCAACAATCCCCCGATAACACCGCCCCAAACGACCAACCAACCTAAATGCTCTTGAATAATCGCTTGCACCATTTCTTTGACCAGTTGGGGCGTAAGTTCGCTTAACCGTTTATCAATCACTGTTTCGATTTTACCAACTAAATCAGCACTGATTTTTTGTGCGTTGAAACCGTTTTGCAACGCAGTTTTGAATTCGCTGGAATCGACCATTTCAACGAGCGTGACTTTTACTTTTTCGATGAACGGCTCTTTCAATGGCACCAACGCTTCCACGCCGCCCATCATCATTAACATGCCGCCGAATGACGATTCCAAAATCACTAAAACTAAACTATCGTAAATTTTGTCATAATTAACTGCGTTCAAAAGTGGTTCTAAATTTAGAATTTTTTCGCCACCTTGTTCTTCGGTTTCGATAAATTGTTCGATATTTTGTGCGGTAAAAAATTGCGACATCATCAACGTTTTAATCGCGCCTTTGAATTCTTCAAAGCGTTCAGGAATTACGCCTGATCCTTTCAAATACGGCACTTTTTCAAACAACATGTGAACCGCAAGCCAATTGGTAATCGCACCCGAAAGCGCGAAAAATCCGACTGACGTAATAAAACCAGAGCCGCTTGCCAACCCTAAAACCGTTACGCCTGAGGCAACGGCATTGGTTGAATAATTTTTGTCGTGAATCACTTTGTTCATCAAATTTTTACACATCATCGTCTAACTCTTCTGCTGATTTGTTGGTGAAATAACTGGGCGCAATACTGATTAAAGTTGTAATTAATGTTGCGAAATAAGGTACAGCTTGAACGGCTAAAATCGCCATCCACAATTTACCGTTTAAATTGTCGAGATATTCCAAGCGATTGATTTCAAAAATTCCCCAACCGAGCAAAATCAACAATAACAACTCTTGTTGAATAACGCGCAACCCTGAAAATAACGCGCCTTGCGATTCATATTTAGGTGTTCGCATAAACGGTTTGCCTGACGTGAATAACCCTTGAATTGTACCGAGCGCGACGGTGTGCGTAAGCGATAAACCCGATAATGCCGCACCGAGCGAATGCCCAACAGAACAAGGAACACGCGCTTGATACAGCCACAAACCGCGAATAATTTTGAACGCAAACAGCCCAACCGTCGGCATTAAAAATACGACTGACGGTAATTCAGGATGCGACGCGAAACGAATTAACACGGTAATAATCAAACTCGCAATGGTGAACACTAACGCCAACGCATCGGAGAACCAAGGCAACCAACCTGCAACGAAATAGTATTTTTGCGCGGCGGTGAGTTTTTTGCTGGTCGGTAAAAAGCTGCGCCAATGCGCTTTGATAATTTGCATCGCGCCATAAACCCAACGGAAACGTTGTGTCATATAGCCTGAGAACGTGTCGGGCATTAAACCTTTGCCGAATGAATCTTTCACATAAACTGAATCATAACCCGCTTCGTACAACCGAACGCCCAACTCGCTGTCTTCACAAATGCACCATTCTGACCAGCGTCCGACTTCGATTAACGCGGATTTGCGAATCATCGTCATTGTGCCATGTTGAATAATGGCGTTGTATTCGTTACGTTGCACCATACCAATGTTGAAAAAGCCTGCGTATTCCCAATACGAAAATTCTTTAAACGTGCTTTGATGACGGTCGCGGTAATCTTGTGGCGATTGAATGAAACCGACTTTGGGATTATCGAAATACGGCACCATCGATTTCAACCAATCGGGCGACAACACATAATCACTGTCAATAAGCGCGATAATTTCAGCATCAGGGGCAGTTTGTTCTAGCGCGTGATTGATTGCGCCCGCTTTATAACCTGGCCAATTTTCCAAATGGAAAAAACGGAATCGTTCGCCCAAGCGTTCACAATCTTCTTTCACAGGCATCCAAACCGCATCATCTTTGGTGTTGTTATCCATCACTAAGACTTCAAAATTCGGATAATCGACTTTCGCTAAGGCTTCCAAGGTTTTGCGAACCATCAACGGCGGTTCATTATGAATGGGCAAATGCAGCGATACTTTGGGATATTTAAATTCGGGTGTCGGCGTAAGCGGTTGGAAAGTACGAATGGTTTTGCGATGCCAAACGACTTCGGCAATTTCCAAACTTTCAATCAATAAAATAATGGTCGCTAACACCTGCATCAAGACCATTAAACCCCAAAGCAATAGCGTTAAACCTGTTTGATATTGCTGTGCGCCACTCGAAACCGTCCAAAAAATGACCGATGCTGCGAGATTCGCCATTAAGCCGAAAAAGAAAATTCCCGATAGTTTCAAACTGCTGCGTGTCAGTAAAATCAATCCCATCAGCACCAAACTGAAAACGGCTGCGCCTGCTGCCCAATTTTCCCAATTTGGTAATGAAATTACATCGCCGTCCATTGGATATTTTGGCAAACGATCAGCATTAAAAATCCCCCAATACGCACCAGCAGAACCCTCAATGGATTGTTTCCACGGTTGATCAAATGCTTCCACAACGTAATAATTTATTTTGGCTTTATCTGCACGATTTAAAAAATCGCGTAAAAATTTCGCTTGATTTTGTACCGATGCGGTTGCGTGTTTAACTGGCTGTCCATCTGAAGGCCAACCCACCTCTGTAATGATAATCGGCTTGTTGGGATAAGCTTTTTTCACGTCGCTATAACGGTCAAACACATAATCAACCGCATCTTCCGCCGCGATTCCTTCCCAATATGGTAGGACGTGAATCGCAATAAAATCGACTTCATCAACTAATTTCGGGTGTTTAATCCAAACGTCCCACGTTTCGGATGTACTCACGGGACGATTACCGCTGGTCTGTTTCACGTCACGAATATAGCCAATCAATTCTTCTTCGGTCACATCGCCACGCAATAACACTTCGTTGCCGACCATAAGACGAATTAATTTCGGATTATATTGTTTGCTAATTTCAATCAGCGTATCGACTTGGCGACGATTTTCTTCTAAATCCACACCAATCCACGCGCCAACAGTGGAATTCAAATTGTGTTTGGCGGCGAGTTCTGGGATTTTGTCTAAGCCTTTTTCTTTTGAAACGTTGTAAGTTCGCACTGCAAAGACTTTATCCGTCAGCAAAGCAAAATCATTTTCGATTTCTTCTGCACTTGGAAAAGTGTTGCTTGTTTGCGTGTCTTGTTTTCGCATCGGGTCGTAAGTTACGCCCATCGTGGTTTTTGTCCATGCTTGAATTTGCAGCGGATTGTTGTAATAACTCCAGATACTGAAATTCACAGCAAGGAGTAGCATTAAGGTCAATAAAATAACGAATTTTCTTATCATTTTTTAAAAGGAAGTAAATGTGGAAGTTAATGGCTAATTTCTTCAATCGTTGACTGTAAATTTTTCTTTTTTATTTGTCATTTAAAATAGCTTTTTTCTGTGTGTAGAATACTTCAAAAAATGTATCATGATTAGCTTATACGCATCATAAAGAAGGTAAATTTTAAAATGTCTGTATTTCAATTACACCCACAACTGCAACAAGATTGTTTTATATTGGGAAAATTCGAGTTATGCCACGTTTTACTTGTTAATGACAGTCAATTTCCGTGGTTCATTCTTGTGCCACAACGCGCAAATATCCGTGAAATTTATCAACTGACAAATGAAGATCAAATAATGTTAATTCAAGAATCGAGTTATTTGGCGAAAGAATTGGCAGCGATTTTTAGTGCAGACAAGCTAAATGTTGCCGCGATTGGGAATTTAGTGCCGCAATTACATTTACATCATGTGGTGCGCTATCAAACTGATAAAGCTTGGGCTGCACCGATTTGGGGGAAATTTGCTGCTGTTCCGTATACGGAGCAGCAGCTAAAACAATTATTCGCGCAATTAACGCCATTGACGCTATTGCAATAAAAATTCAGTAAAAAATGCGTCTTTAAAACCGCCACTCGGTAAATGCGAATAATCTTTTGGTTTATTCTTTTTGTGTGGATCGCTGGCAGCAGGAGCTTCTTCTTCAGATTCTTCCACACCTTCCGCTTTATCAATCGTTTTGTGAATCATTTCAATGGTTTGTTGACGTAATGCTTCACGTTGTTCCATTGTTTGTAAGCTGTCTAGCGAACGATCACTAAATAACATAATCAATTCATGTTTTATGGCTGGCATGTGTTTTTTGATAGCCATTTCAGCTTGAAAACCATCAATCAATAATTGCACGTTAATAGATAAATACCTTTTCGGATCAGTCAAATTCACAACAAATTTGGGTGAAACTTCTAGGTATGTGGGACCTGCGGCAACTTTTCCTTCACCACCAGCTTCACCGCCGCCACCATGTTCTTCGGCAAGTGCAAAAGCTGGTATCAATAAAAAGCTACATAACAAAATAAATAAACGCATAAAACACTCCAAAAAATTTAAAAGAAACAGATTAAGTATAAACCACAAATAGACAAATCGGTTTATGGCTAATTTGTCACGTTAGCATCGTCATAAATTCCACTCAATTTCCGTTTGAATTCATCTGTAATCAGACCCGCATCTTGGCGACTTTTCACCACACGCGGCGTAATCAAAACGACAAGTTCTATTTTATTTTGATCTTTATTTTTATTGCCGAATAATGCACCTAAAACAGGTATTTCATGCAGAAGCGGTATTCCGCCTTCTCCATTTGTATTTTTATCTTTAATCAAACCACCCAAAACAATAGATTCCCCACTTTGAATAGCAACAGAACTGTCAATTTCTCGTGTTGAAATTCTTGGATTTACTTCGCCATTTTTAATGTTATCTGCGACATCTTCTACGCTTTGTGTAATATCCATTGTCACCAAACCATTCGCATTGACACGCGGTTTGATTTTTAATTTTACGCCTGTTTTACGTTGTTGATTTTGAGTTAAAGGTGTTGTGCTGGTATTAATTCCACCCGTAACGCCAGCCACGCCGAATGTTCCTGTGGATAATGAAATTTCTTCACCGACTTGAATGCTTGCCTCTTGATTATTCAACACCATTAACGACGGTGATGAAATGACATTCATATTATTGTTACTGGCTTGAGCGTTTAAAATTGCACCAATATCATTGGATTTACTTAAAAAAGAATATCCAAAACCACCTTTTGCTGCAGTCACAGCAGCATTTGCGACTGTATCTGTTGAAAGCACTCCTAATCCATTGCTATTAACAGCGTTTTCGCCGCCGTTATTGTGATTAAAATACCATTGAAGACCATATTTTAGTGAGTCAGTTAACGTCACTTCAACAATCGTTGCATCAACCAAAACTTGTAATGGCATTACGTCCAATTGGTTAATAATTGGGCGAATAATTTCATATTCTTGCGCGGTAGCGACAACGATTAACGAATTATTCGCCTCGTCAGCAATAATTCGCACATCGCCCACATTTGAAACTTTTGCTTCACCTGTTCCGTTTGAGGTTGAACGTGGAGTTGTTTTTTTTGAGTCGGTCGATTTATCTGTTTTATTCGTCAATTCGCCTGCTTTTTTATTGCCAGCTAATTTCGGTGCTTTTTCACGTTTTGACGACCCCGTTCCATTTCCAAAAATATCATTCAACGTATTCGCTAACTCCACTGCATCAACGTGTTGAACTTTATAAACATTCACACCGCCACCCGTCGTTGAATTTGCACGATCTAAGCGTGTCACCCATTGTTCAATATCTTTTAAATATCGCGCTTGATGTGTAATCGCTAATACGGCATTTAAACGTTCAATCGGCATAAAACGAAAAAATTGGTCATCATCACTTTTCGCTTTTTTGTAAAAGACTTCATCTAATTCTTTGATGAGTGTTTCTGCATCAACATGAGCAAGTGGAAATAACGCGAACGAACGTCCTTTTAAAATATCAATATCGAATGTATTTACCATGTCTATTATTCGTGCCAACTCATCTGCCGCACCAGAAACGACTAATAAATTGCGACGATTATCGACGGTCAATAACGTTTTTTCATGTAACAACGGTTTGATTAAATCAGCAACATTATCAACGCTAACGTTTTTCACAGGAATAACGCGCATTTGATAACCTGATTTCCCACCACGATTTGAACTGAAATTTGCGCTGTACAACGCTTCGTTCAAGGGTTCAATATGGTAAATACTGCCGTCTTTAACCAATGCCGCATTATTCATACTTAACACCATTTCTAATGTTGGTAATAATTCTTCTTTGCTCAATGCGTGCGTGGTTTGAAGCGTCACCTTGCCAACCACTTTCGGACTTAAAACATAATTTTGCCCTAAAATATCACTCAAAACGACTTTTGCGACTTCGCCTAAATCAGCATCATCAAAATTCAAACTAAATTCCCCTTTGCCTTTTTTACCCACCGAATTTTGAGCATTTTGTTCCGTGGCGGGTGGTATATCTTTAGCGTAATCGGAACTGGGATATAACTCACTTTTTGGTTTCTGTATGTCATTTGCCACAGCTTTATTTTTTAATTGCGGAATGGATTCGCTCGGCATTGGCGCGTGAGAGGTAATCGGCAATTTTGGACGTTGCGGCGAAAATAATTCGCAGCCTGATAATGTCGTTAAACTTAAAATAGCAGACGTTAAAACGAGTTTGTTTTGGGTTAATTTCATTGTTTTATTCTTGCACGGTTTCAATACTTTGATCATCTGGATTTGTGCCAGTATTATTTTGAATCACATCAGGTGTTTGTAGATTTTGTTGTATTCCTTGCTGCTGCATTTGCATTTGTGGCGGTACAGGTGGAGGAACGCGATTAGTCATTTGTGTTGGGATTGGAATTTTGGGTTTGTTTTTTCGCAATGGCAAAATTTTTGTTTCATTCGCTTGGATCAAAACTACATTATCGTGTTGAATTTCGCTGACTTTCCAACCGTCTAAATCATCGCCCATTTTATATTTGCGATAATTATCTTTCGGAACTTTTGTATTTGTTCGACTAAAAAATGCGGTCATTCCTTTTGGCGTAACGAAAACGCCTGTTAATTCCCAAACAAAAGATTCAACTTTTTTTACCGCTGCGACAGGCACGTTTTCAGGCTCAGGTTCATTTACGGGTTTTCGTCCTTTGATAAATAATGGGCGATCAACTAAATCGCTGTAATTTTCTTCATTCGTCGCGCTCAAATCAAGTTCAGGCAACGCTTCTTCCGATTCAGAATTATCTGAATTTACTTGTGAAACAACCGTCGTTGATGTGTTTGTTTCCGTTATCCATTCAGCCGCTAAAACAGCAATAAATAATGAATTCAATGCAATTAAAACAAAAAATGTTGGACGATTCATGTGGTGGATTTTTTCATGAAACTAACGGCTTGAAAATTCACACTCAATTCGTTGCTCGGGTCGATTTGATGAGTCACTTTGTTACGAACACCGCGCATCGGACGAATATCAATTTGTTCCACAACAACGAGCGGTGTCGATGTTTCAATTTTGTGTAAAACGGCGCGAAGAACTTCACTATTTCCTGTCATACGAACGTTGATGGGAATACGATTAAAATTATTTTTTGTAACAACTGGCAAACCTTGCGTACTACTCAATTGACCACCTGCTTCTACAATCGCTTGTTTAATCATTTCTTGTAATTCAGCTGCCGCCAACGCGCTGGTATTTTGAGTGCTTAAATAATTTTGACTGGTAAATTGCGATTTTAACGATTCCATTTCGTCAATGACCGATTGTTTGCGTGCCAAAATTCGTTCGTGTTGTTCAAAACGAAAACTCAAAGCATTTTTTTCTTCGTGTAACGCCAATCCTTGATTTACAAGTGGCAAAATAATCACGAAACTTATGAAACTCATCACCGTTAGCAATAAACCAATCGCTAGCAATCGTTCATTTTGATTATTCTTCTGGAATACCATTTTCAGTCACTGCCTCTTCAGTTGTTACGTCTTCAACCGTTGTCTCCGTAGGCGTTTCGTCAATCGATTCGCTTATGGGTTCTGTGGTCGTTTCAGTTGTCGCGTCACTGTTTTCAGCATTCACTGGTTTTGTCACATCAGTAGAAATTTGAAAACGTTCCATGCCACTTGCTTTGTCTTGCGTTACGGGCGAGGCAAAACTGACTTTGGCAAAATAATCGGACGCTTCTAAATCTGCAAGCAAAATAGATGCCGTTGTTGATTCGCCTTGTAGTTGCAATTGCCCTTCGCTGTATTGCAAATAAGAAAGCCAGCTATCGTCTTTCATTAGCGCACTGATTTCATTGAGAAGAGCAACAACAGGTGGCGCGACTGTTTTTTCGTTAATGAGTGCCTGATTTTCCTCGCGCATAATATCCATTTCAGCTTGCAAGGTTTTAACGGCTTTAACTTCTTTATCGATTTTTGCAATTTTAGTTCGTAATTCTTCAACCGCTTGATATTCCAACCATACAGGCAACGCTAAACTGCTAATACTCAATATCGCTAATAACGCTGCTAATCCCGTAATAATACGGCGTGGTGTGTTGGCGATTTTTGGTTGTAAATGCGGCGGGAGTAAAGTGTAAGCCGAATGTAATTGCTGCAAATTATTCGGACAATTTCCAACGTCAACATAATGCAACGAAATTCCTAACGTTTTGCAATCTTGATAAAGCGTTTCGAGTAATTTTCGTGGCACAATCATTAACTGAACAATCAATTGTGCAGATTCGGTGTCAATACGTTCAAGGCGTGTAGCAAAATAAACCTGTTCGGCTTTGAATGGACTGTAACGGTCTAATTCATAACTCACAACTTGCGAGATATTGGATTGTGCCGCAAGCGGTAAATTTAAGGTTTTATTTAATGCTTCGTTATTTGATAAGCGCAAAATGAAAAGTGAATTTTTAAACCGTTCATCATTTGAAATGAGTTTTTGAATTGTTTCTGCATTAGAAATATCACGCGCTATGGTGACTAAAACTTTTTGTACGCCGTTAATTTCGTAACTAAACTCGAATTGTTCACCCATTGGACGAATAATAATTGTGCTGAGTGGCGCGTGGAAAAATTGCCGTATTTTTGTTGGAATTAAAAATGCTAATTCACGCCCCCACCAACGCAGAAAAGGTTTAAATTCGATTTTAATGTTTTTGTTTAGGTTCATT
>JBAXMT010000020.1:0-19346 GCA_037134135.1 Methylococcaceae bacterium
TAAGTGTCTATAGATCCGCCACAAGAACTCCCCACACTACCTGTTGAAGCTCCTGAGCAACTTGCCCCTGCACTGGCTTCAATATCTGCAGAACCAATCTGTTTAACTGGTTCTGGATTGTTTATCCCAGCAAGGGTTTGTGTGATGGTTGGAATCATTGCTGCTATTGTCATTGTCATTGAAATCCCCCTTTTAAAATTGAAAAATTTTGTACATGGCAAAATATAAACCATTGTTAAATCAATGGTCAATTATTTGCGACATTTTTTTTTAAGATTCAGGCAAAAATAATTTCCTGATTATTTGAGTTGAAATGAGATAATTTGGCTAAGATTTCTTCACTGTGATTCCAAAAATGACAGCAACTTAGAGCGGCACTCCCGACTCAACAGACATTTTTTGATGATACTCGAGCATAAACTCGATATGTTAATTTTGACAATTAACGACAGATGATGGAATTTATGCCCAAAGGTTTTGTTGTCCTATTCCTGAGGCTATTTAATTCTCATAATGAGAATTACTAAAATAATAATTATAAAATTTAATGAGGAAAAATCATGTGTTGGAGTGGTGAAGCATCGGGTGTATTAGCAGCGGTTGGTTTAGGGACGGCTTATTACATTGCAAAAAAAGGCGAATCAAAAGAATTATGGATTCCATTAACGTATTTTGCGCTAATGGAATTATTGCAGGCGTTCACTTACGTTTATATCGATTTATGTGACAATCCCAATAATCAAATACTGACGATGCTGGGGTATTTGCACGTCGCGTTTCAGCCGTTTTTTGTCAATATGGTGGCAATGTATTTCATTCCTGAAAGTGTGAAATTGAAAATACGCACCGCTGTTTACACGATTAGTGCGGCAGGTTCACTTTTGATTTTGTTTAAAATGTATCCGTTCGCATGGGCAGGAGAATGTGTAATTGGCACAGAAGGTTTCTGTGGTCCTCATATTTGTTCAGTATCTGGCGCGTGGCACATTGCATGGCAAATGCCGTTGAATGGCTTGCTTTCGCACCCTGTTGAATGGCTATTTAATTTTAATTGGGGCTTACACGTTTTGGCGTATATTTTGGTGGCATTTGTTTTACCAACTCTTTACGGTTCGTGGAAATTCGTGTTATTTCACTATTTCATGGGTCCTTGGATTTCAGACATTACGACTGATGATCCAAATGAATATGCGGCGGTTTGGTGTTTATTCTCGATTGCGCTTTGTGTCTCGGTGATTAAATCGCCTATACGAAAATATCTACACGTCACGAATTGGCCTTTTTATCACAAAACCATTGGCGATTCGTTGTAAGTTTTTATGATGGGTTAAATTGAAACACCTCCCATTATTTTGCTGACATAAAAAAGCCCCGTCTTTTAAATTAAGACGGGGCTTTTTTTGATTTATCGCCTACGCAATCGGAAATAATAATCTAAACGTTGTGCCGTGATTAAATTCGCCTTGATGAGACGTAACCAAAATATGTCCATCAGCACGATGCACGATACCACTCGTGGTCGATAATCCTAATCCCGTGCCTTCGCCTTGTGGTTTGGTGGTGAAAAATGGATCAAAAAGCCGACTAATAAATTTTTGTTCAATCCCGTCACCATTATCAACCACACTCAACTCAATAAAATCACCATCCAACGGTTCTGAACACGCGACACAAAAGGCTTTTACACGATTGAGTTTTACCGAAACGCTGATAATACCGCCTCTTTTTTGCATCGAATCTCGTGCATTCGTCATTAAATTTATCAGAACTTGCTCCAAATCTATCGCGTCCATTTGAACGTTCGTTTCACAAAGATTTTTTAATCCACAAGTGTCGCAATCTTCACCGTTGATATTGCAGGTATCTAAAAAATTAATTTTGATTCGACTGGTTAATCCGGGACGTAAAATGTCTAACACTTTGTGAATAACTTCTTGTGTAGGTTGCACATCCTTTTTTATTTTCAGTTCATCTTGGCGACAATACGTCAGCATTTTGTTAATTAAATCGTCTGCGCGTTTGACGGCTAAATTCACTTGCTTGATGTTGTTATCGAGTTCAGCTTTTAAATTTTCTTCCGTCATATCTTCGCTGACATATTGATTCAACTCGTTATAACCAATGATGCAACCTAAAATGTTGTTAAATTCGTGCGCCATGCCAGACGTGAGTCGCCCGATACTTTCGAGCTTTTGCATGTGGAGAATTTGATTGTCTAAAATTTTATTTTTCTCATTTGATTCAAGAAGTTCTTGTGTTCGTTTATTTTTTTCAGCAATTTGAACTGTCAACTCTTCATTGAAAATAGAAAGTTGAATGGCAGTGATTTCTTTTTCATAATCACGCATCCCAAATATCAGCGCATTCGTTATCGTGAATATCATCAATCCAAATCCTACCAACAAAATCGAATGGATGTTTGTGGTGTTGTGCTGAACAAAATAATAGGGCGTTGGTATGATTTCAAATTGCCACACTCGACCACCGACATTAAATTTTAACTGAGTCATTAACTCGTTTGACGCGTTGAGTTTTATTAACGATTCATTTTCTTTTAATAAATTAAAATCATCACTGGCAAATAATAATTGCTTATCAGCTGGCGCATTAATGTCACTTAAACGATAAGAAAAATTCGTTAGATTCTGATTTTTGAATGCGTCCATCACTAAATCACCTGCTCGAAATACCGCCACCAGATAACTTGTAATGGCATCGCGTCGTTCTTGCAAATTCTGGATGGGTAGGTTCGGCTTATAAATTGGCATATAGGCGACAAAACCCAATGAATCACGTTTGTCCATCAATGTAATAGGCGGACTGACAGTAAGTCTGTTTGTATCTCTGGCGTTATTAAGCAAATCATGTCGTAACTGACTGGAATAATTATCGAACCCGCTAACTATTTCATTGCCTTGAGTAGGTTCATTAAAATCAATAGGCGCATATTCTGGGCGAGTGGCAGCGCGTGTCATATTGTTATTCAAATCACGTTCCGTAATTTGAAAATTAGGGAAACCTTCTTTCTGTACACTTTTTTCGTAAGCATCTCGGTTAGCCGCCAAAATAATCGGAACCCATTGCACGGCTTTAATACCTTCAAAATTGCCTAATTGTTCTGAGACAAATAATCGAAATTCATTTCTATCAACCAATAATGAGGACACATAAAAACTATGAAGCGTGTGTAAGACATTTAATTTCGTGTTAATTGATGTTTTTAACACCAGAGCCAATTCTTTTGTACGTTGTTCAAATTCCATTTTAGTTCGTTCATTACTGATTTTTATGTCGTAAGAAATAACTGCGATAGTCAGAAAAAATAGCGTGAGAATAGGCGTTGTAATTTTCCATTTTCTGCCTTGCCAAACGGGATTTTTTTGCGCCAACCAAATCAACATTAACGGTGCGAAAATAATAATGCCTAACGCATCACCGCCCCACCAATACAGCCAATTTGAGAAAAAAGTGTCGGCGGACATTCGCCCAATGGCGACCAATAATGAAACGGAAAGTGTCGAATTTATTAACGCACTGACAAATCCGCCCAAAAAGAAAAACAACAGGATATTTTTTTTGCAGGATAAAAAGTTGGGCGTTGCCGCAAATCGTTCAATTAAATAAGCCCCTACGAAGGCTTGAAGTGTTGCGCCACCTGCAATGGCTAATGTGATGAATGCTGAATTTAAACTTTCTGACAAGTCGCTCGCGGTAACAGCAATCGAACTATTTAACAAAAATGCGCCAAGTAATATGCCGAAACCTACTCGTTTTCCATAAAGTAGAACACCCGCTAACGCCACGCCAGACGAAGGAAAAACCACCGTCGCATAATTAGGTGGAATGACGAGTAAATTACCTAATTTCCCTGCAATAAAATAAGCCGCTGCTATTCCAACAATTTGCAGAAAATAGATAAAGAATGGACGTTGCGCGAAATTTCTAAGCATTATTTTTATTGTTTTTTGATTAGTGTTCAGCGATATTACAAAACAAATACTACCGCGTCAACAAGCTATTTTTCGCCTTATATTATTGATAGTATTATTATTTTATTTAGGGTAATAGTTATGAGAAATGAAAAATTTTTGTGTTAATTTCTTGTTTCGTGAATCCGAAGATTTGCTCTGTCGTCGCTAAAAAATTTCCCAGTACGGGGCGACTTTAGATGTATTTTTAGCTGCATAGAACCTCATTTAATTTCCTACTAATAAGCTATGATTTTTAAAAAACTTAGTGTAAATTACTCGCAGAAATTCAGAATTTATTTTGGGTACAGTGCGAGGATTTACTATGAGCAATTTAAGTTTGTATGAACGTTTAAACGATGAAAAATTTAATCGATTAGTTGAGGTTTTTTATCAAAAAATAATCGATGATTATCGTGTGACACGTTTTTTTTGTGACGATGGACAAAAAGAACAACTTGATACACTAAAATCATTAACAAAATTTATCTCTCAAAATAATTCAACGAGTGGTGACGAATTTAAAGCGTTACTGACTCGTTTTTTTATGTCCGCGTTTGCTAGATTTAAAGACAAAGAGTTATATCCTGATTCAAGTTTGGCGTTTTTCGGTTACATAATTTCCCAAGATAATCCCAGTTCTAAATTATTGTGTGATAGTCACAGCCATTTGTTGAAGTTCATGCCTGAAGATTCACATTACGATGTTGCAATTGAACATTTGAGAAACGCTCTACAAGAGCTAGAAATTGATGGGGATTTGACGGCTGATATTGTATCCTTTGCAGAAAGTGGACGTAACAGTTTGCTAGGCAAGTAATGGTTTTCTTTCAACAAGGATATTTTTATGCAACTCAAGTTTCCGTTTGATTCTTCTAGTCCTATTTTGGGTGAAGCAACTGTGAGTATCGATAAAACGATAGATCGCGTTTTTCATTTTGTCGGTGAAAATTTTTTTGAGAACTACCCAAAATGGGCAGTTGAAGTCGTTCATTTTGAACCATTAGACGACAACAAAAACGTTTCTGTTGGCGCAAAAGCAAAACAAATTCGCAAAGATAATGGCGCAAAAGTTGAGTCTATTTTTGAAATTACAGATTATGAGCCACATACATTATTTGGTTTTCAAGGCATCAACGCACCTTATAAACATACTTATTTGTTTGAATGCGTTGAAAATACAACGCCAACAAAACTCACGTTCCGATTTGAATTGCTTGAGCTTGATGTTTTTATGCGTCCATTTCAAAAACTGATTCGCGTTGCTATCGAAGATGGCGCGGAAAACGTCGTTGAAAATATCAAAAATTTAGTTGTTGCTGAATGTCACTAATTTTTAAATTTATTTTGGAGTTGATGTTATGCCTTTTATTGTTGAAAAAGATTCAAGCGGTTTAATTCCCCAAGTGCTTTCGGCTATTTTGGACGAGTGTGTTAATGGTGTGACGTTGGCAGACCCCGATTTAGAAGGTGCGCCGATTGTTTATGCCAACAAAGCGTTTGAACATTTAACAGGTTACAGTCAAGAAGACATCATTGGACATAATTGCCGCTTCCTTCAAGGTGAAGACCGAGATCAGCCAGCGCGTTATGAAATTGCTGAAGCAATGAAAAAAAATGAAGCATTAGAAGTCACATTACGAAATTACAAAAAAGACGGCACGTTATTTCACAATCGTTTAAAAATTACGCCATTATTCGATAAGAAAAATCGAGTGCTTTACTATTTGGGTGTGCAGTACGACATCACCGAACAGGTAAATGCAACGAATGAAATAAAAGAATTGAACGGTTTATTGAACGCAATGTCGAAATAATTATAAATTTTAGAAGGTGTTGTGATGAATGAAGCAGAACTTGTTACCAGTAATGGCGGCGCGGTATTTACTCAAATTCTTTTTGGGCTTGCGATTGTAGCGTTTTTCTTTTTACTCGCTGTGGAAAAGAAAAAACCGTATCGCCAATTTTCCGCCGAAAACTACAAAACATCGTTCGTCACTAATACCACTGCATTTGTAGTCAATAATGTGATTTTGAGTTTGTTGCGTGCTTCATCATTATTTTTTGTCGCCCAACAATTTTCATCTTATGGTTTGTTATCGAGTTTAGATGAAGGCATCATCAAATGGTTGCTTGCCTTTGCTTTGTTTGATTTAGCGATTTATGTTTGGCATCGTGCAAGTCACAAATATGAATGGTTGTGGCGATTTCACAAAATCCATCATTGCGATAAAAGTTTCAATGTTTCGACAGGTTTTCGTTTTCATGTTTTTGATTTATTACTCGAAATTGTCTACAAATGTGCATTCGTAATTTTTATCGGCGTAAATGCTTACGTTGTTTTGTCGATTGAAATTATCGAATTATTTTTCATCTTTTTTCACCACGCAAATATCGAAGTCCCCAACGAAGAAAAAATTTCGCAATTTATCATTACCCCCGCATTGCATCGCACGCATCATTCTACTTTGCGCTCAGAACATGACAGTAATTACGGCATCGTTTTAGCTGTTTGGGACAAAATGTTTAATACCCGCAAGGAATTAGTACCTGAAAATTTAGGGCTTGATTTAGTTGAGGCGGAAAATTTTGTACAGTTGTTTTCGTTAGCGTTTATTACCGAACGAAAAATAATGCAGTTATTGAGCTGGATTCCCAAAGGCAAGAAATAGCAGGTTTTCACCATGATAATAAAAACAGAAAAAGACATTCCAAGCAGTGAAATTACGCCACCTGAAATTTTCAAAGACCGCCGTAAATTCATTCAAATGTTAGGCTTAACCTTAGCGGGCGCGAATATGCCGTCTGTTTTTGCGGGTGAAAATAAAGTTAATTTTGCAAATTTAGTTAAAAGTGCAACTACGGATGATTCATTAAAACCGACACCCGCTGAATTGGTTAAAAATTACACCAATTATTACGAATTTACGTTTAACAAAGATGATTCAACCAAACTCGCTCAATCAATGATTATTGACCCGTGGTCAGTTGAAATCAGCGGAGAAGTTGAAAAACCTGCGATTTACCATTTAGAAGATATTTTAAGTCAGCAAACGCTTGAGGAACGTATTTACCGTTTTCGCTGTGTTGAAGGTTGGTCAATGGTTGTGCCGTGGGTCGGTTTTTCTTTAGCGAATTTATTGAAAATGGCAAAACCACTTTCAACCGCGCAATTTGTAAAATTCACAACGATTCAACAACCCGAAACCATGCCAAATCAACGTGATAAAAAAATGTTGGATTTCCCTTATGTTGAAGGTTTGCGAATTGATGAAGCGATGCACCCTTTAACGATGCTAGCCGTGGGAATGTATGGCGAAAAATTACCAAAACAAAATGGCGCACCGTTACGTTTGGTTGTGCCTTGGAAATATGGATTTAAAAGCATTAAAGCGATTGTCAAAATTGAATTATTGAAAAAACCACCTTTGACAACGTGGAATAAATCTGCGCCGCAAGAATACGGTTTTTATGCCAATGTGAATCCCGCTGTGCCGCATCCACGCTGGAGTCAAAATAGTGAACGATTATTAGGCAGTGGGTTTTTTACGTCGCGTCGGCAAACTGAATTATTTAATGGTTACGGTGAGCAAGTAGCATCGTTGTATAAAGATATGGATTTACGGCATTTTTTCTGATGAACTGGTTAATCAAAAATTTGTGGGCATCAACAATAGCAACTTGTTTATTGCCTTTATTATTTTTAGGACTTGATGTTGTCTTTGATAATTTAGGCGCAAATCCTATTCAAGGCTTGCATATTCGATTAGGTGATTGGTCGTTACGATTTTTATGTATTACGTTAGCTATTTCACCGATTCAAACTATCACGCGCTGGCGAAGCACGGTGCAATATCGCCAATTATTTGGTTTATTTACTTTTTTTTATGCCTCGTTGCATTTGTTAGTTTATCTGCTTGTTGACCATAATTTTATGTGGTCGCTTATCATTACGGATATTATCGAAAGTCCTTATGTTTGGTTCGGTGTATTTGCTTACATTGTTGTGTTTTTGCTGGGCATTACTTCATCAAAATTTGCGATGAAAAAGCTCGGGAAAAATTGGAAAAAATTACATCGTTGGGTTTATTTAGCAGCGATTGCTTCGGTAATTCATTACTTTTGGCAACTTAAAGGTAATCTTGCCGAACCCTTGTTTTACGCGATTATTGTTTTTCTTTTATTAAGTTTTCGCATATTTATTTCGTTCACAAGCCGTCAACTTGGCAAAATGATGATTCCTAAAGGGCGTGGTGACGAATAAGTTATGCAAACCAAGCAGCTAAAGATTTAATTTAGAAGGCTATACGTTATGATTATCGACAACTTAACTGCTCGACACGTTCGGCAAACATTATTTGTATTTTGCAGCCTATTTTTGATGCTGTTTTTTTCTGATACTGTTTTAGCACATGAACGTTGGATTTTATCACCCGAGCAAATCCAAGAATGGAATTCAAAACCGCATCCCAATTTATTTTCACATTTTTCGCCGTTGAATTTGTCTATGATTTCGGCGTTTTCACTTTTCATTATTGGTTGGGTTTGGTTAGGATTCACAGGAGCGCGTGAATTATTCCCCGATTTACAAGCGCGATTAGCGTCTTATGGCGATAATGTTCCGCGCATTCTTCGTGTATGTCTTGCTTGGATTTTATTATCTTCTGCTTTTGGTGCCGAACCTCGTTTTGGTATTGAACCGTTCACATCACCAACATTTTTTGCCCCTGACCTTGATTTAAAACAACTGGGTTCTGATTGGGCATGGTTGCGTTGGGCTGAAATTGTTTTAGGACTGACGATTCTTTTTGGTTTTTATGTTCGGATATTTGCAGCTTTGCTGATTTTGCTGAGTATTCTTGGTGGTTATTTATACGGTGAAGCTATATTTGCTTATGCGGGCGCGTTAGTTGGTGCAAGTATTTATCTCGTTTTACAAGGGGCGGGCAGACATTATTTAACGTTGCCAATAATTCCAGTATTTCAAAATTTACAATCTTGGTTGGCAGATCAACCGCGTCAACGCGCTCAAGCGATAATGCGAATTTTAACGGGGACGACATTATTATATTTGGGCGTATTTTTTAAAGTGATGCAGCCGAATCTTTCCATCGGCATTATTACTTATTACGATTTGCCTATTTTGTCCGCCAATCCCGAAGCCTTTACGCTTGTGATGGCGTTGGTTGAAGTGAGTGCAGGTGTGTTGATGATTGCGGGTGTGTTATTGCGTCCGTTGTCATTTTTTTTACTGACAGCATTTTCTATCTTTGCCTTACTTTTACCTGAAACGCCAACCGAGCATATTTTGTTTTATGGTGTGGTGTTGTCGTGCCTTATCAATTCAGCAGGACATTTACAACGTCCAATTCCAAAGGATAAACCCGCGCATATTGTGATTGTAGGAGGCGGGCTTTCAGCGTTACACGCTGCGTTGAAAATTGAAAAACTAATTGGGCAATACTCAAACGTTAAAATCACTTTATTGCATGAACAAGCGAACTTTTTGTTTGTACCATTTTTACCCGAAGTGATTGGTGGAACGGTTCAACCAGGAAATGTGGTGAATCCGTTTCGACGCATTGTTCAGCAAACCAATATCGTTATCGGACAGCTAGAATCGATTGATGAAATCAACCAAAAAGTTTTCGCTAAACGTAAAAATAACGAAATTATCGAACTAAATTACGACAGTTTAATTCTTGCGTTTAATCCAAAATCGAGCGTTTTTAACATTTCAGGTATGAAAGCACATTCGTGTCCGATTGATTCGGTGGCTGATGCACTTCGTATTAGACAACGCGTGTTGGATTTGGTGGAAGAAGCCGAATTTTGTAGCGATTCATCAGAAAAAATTCGTTTATTGACCTTTGCAATTATTGGCGTGGGTGAATGTGCTTCAGCCATCGCGGTTGAAATTAGTCAAATTTTACGCGCCGCAGAATCGGCGTATTCGGTATTGCGTGATTTGGGTTGGCGTGTTCATCTTTTTGAAGAGCAAGGACAAATTCGTTCTGATTTTGAAAAACAAATTTCAAAAGCGCGTGATAAATATCTAAAAAAAGCGGGCGTGATTGACCATTTGGACGAACAAATCACCAGCATTACGCAACGCGATTTGTTTTTTTCAAGCGGACGAATTCAATCGGTAGGTCTTGTCGTCAATGCCGCATTGAAATTCCCCAGTATTCCGTTTGTTGGGCGTGGAAATTTGAGCGAACCCTTTTTAATTGACGATGAATTACGTCTTAAATCATTTGAAAATATCTGGATAACCGAAACCAGCCAAACGATGCGTGATGCTCAATTTATTTTCACCAATGACCAAGTCGATTTAGGTTTTTACGCGGGATTTAACGCTTGGGCGAGTTCTCAAGGTTATGCTTCACGGGCGTTCAAAGCGCGAAAACATTTGTTTAAACCTTACAACATGGGAATGTACTCTTTATGCCGTGTGGCTGGCATTGTTTTTAGTGGCGAACCTGCGTGGTTTGTTTCGCGATTGTTTGATTTGTTATCTGTTCCAGGCTTGGAAAGAAACCTACGCATTATTATTGATTGGTTTTTAGTTCTCGCGTTCCGCAATGATATTACTGTATTGGCGCAAGCTGCTACGGCACATTTACAAAAAATGCACTTCAAAGCGGGCGATGAAATTTTCCGTGAAGGCGATGCCGCTGAAATGGCTTATGCGGTTGATTCGGGTAATTTAAAAGTCGTTCAAAATGGACGCAAAATTAGAGAATTAGCAGCGGGTGATTATTTCGGTGAGATTTTACCGCTGCATCAAAATCGTCGGGTGGAAACGGTTCGTTGTTTGACTGATTGTGAATTGAAAATTATCACGCAAGAAGATTTAAAAGCCTTAATTCAAAGCGGCTGGTTGATGGGAAAAGCGATTCGTAATTTGATTAATCATCAATCTGAAACAGAAAATCCTACTGTTTCATTAGGCATGAAAAGATTGACTTACGTCAGTAAATTAAATGCCTTACTGAGTGAAGAAGACATTATTGAAATCGGACGACTTTCGAGTATTAACAATCAAAAACGCGATGTGACAGGAATTTTAATTTCGGTACACGATTATTTTTTCCAAATTTTGGAAGGTGAAGAAAAAATAGTCGATGAGTTAGTAGAAAAAATTAGTCGTGATTCGCGCCACAGTGACATCACTATTTTAAGTGCCGAAACAGGATGTGAAGAACGGCTTTTCACAGATTGGGGTATGAAAACGGTTGCGCTTAATGAAAGTAATGATTTGATGTTATTAGCAATTAGCATGATGCTACAAAACATTGCACAATCGTATAGCACCATTGGGCGTTATACGCAGCCAGCATTACTTAAATTTTTGATGGACGGCGTGAATCCGTTGACGATTCCCATAAAAAAGACAGGGAAAGTTCTTGTGTCGGGCAGCATCACTGATTTCACAACGCTTTCTAAAAATTTCTCTGCTGAAGAACTTATTAGTGTGGTTAATCAATATTTAGAAATTTGTTCAACCTCATTTGTGCAATATGGCGGACAAATAGCTAAATATGCAGGCGGTTGTATTGTGGCGCAGTTTGCACAAAACGAAGTCGATGCTGCCGTTGCGGCGTGTGTTGATGCGTTTGAAAAATTCACATTGTTAAAAAATAACGCGCCTGTTTTTAATACGATAACTTGCGGATTTGGACTTGCGGCGGGTGGTATTATTGAAGGTAATGTCGGTTCGTCCATTAAAATGGATTACACCGTTTTAGGCGATAGTGTTGATCAAGCTGTTTATTTGAGTATGTTTGCACGAGATGCAAATAAAATCGTGGCGATTGATGAATCCATCAAAACAATCGCGGCGGAATCTTGGGAATTTAAACATTTAGGCGAATTCACACTTAAAGAATCGACTCAAGTATATGGACTTGCAAATATTGAATACTCGAACACAAACCAATTCATTTCGGAAATAACATCATGAATAACAAAACATTATATTTATTTGCACTAGCACTTACTGGTTTAGCGTTGCCACTTTCAAATATGCTCGGATTTTCGGGCGAAAATAAGCCAATTCCTGTGGTATCGGGAAGCTCAGAACGCTTTGCGAAAGTGTCAGAAATTTTTCAAAATAAATGCGTCGATTGCCATTCGCCTGACATGACACGAATGCCAATTTACGCATCATTTCCCATCGCCAAACAACTTATGGCAAAAGATATTGAAAATGCGAGTGATAGATTGGTTTTATCTCAACAGCTTTATAGCGGCGAAAATACTTTTACGCCGTTGATGTTGGCGCGATTGGAAAGCGTTTTAAAAAACAACAGTATGCCGCCTGCGTTATATCTTTCGATGCACTGGACAGATAAATTAAGTGCTGATGAACAAAAACTAATTCTTGATTGGATTTCGGAAGAACGGGCAAAATTGCCGCTAAGTGCAGATTCTGCAAACGATTTAAAAGGCGAACCCGTACAACCATTGCCATTAAAAGTCGATTTAGATGTTGAAAAAGTCGCCGTCGGTCAAAAACTTTTTCACGACAAATTACTTTCGGGTGATAACACGTTGAGTTGTTCATCGTGCCATGATTTAAAAAAAGGCGGCACCGATCAAACCAAAGTAGCCACTGGAATTAAAGGTCAGCAAGGTCCTATCAATTCACCCACTGTTTATAACGCGATGTATAACATTGCTCAATTTTGGGATGGTCGAGCCAAAGATTTGCAAGAACAAGCCGCAGGTCCTGTGGCAAGTCCAGCAGAAATGGGCGCGAATTGGGATGATGTAGTCGAAAAACTAAAACAGGTTTCTGATTATCAAATTGCTTTCGATAAGCTGTATGCCGAGCAAGGATTGACCAAAACGACCGTGACGGATGCGATTGCGACATTTGAAAAATCATTAGTTACGCCAAATTCACGTTTTGATCAGTATTTGCGTGGAAATAACACCATTTTAACTGCCGATGAAAAAGCGGGTTATGCGTTATTCAAAGAGAATTGTACGTCTTGCCATTTTGGAGCTGCATTGGGTGGATTATCGTTTGAAAAAATGGGCGTAAAAAATGATTATTTCAAATTGCGCGGCGGACAATTATCAGAAGTGGATAACGGACGTTTCAACGTTACAAAACAAGAAAAAGACCGTCACTTTTTCAAAGTTCCCGTATTGAGAAATGTCGAACTCACACACCCTTATTTTCATGATGGTTCAGTGGCTAAACTAGAAGATGCTGTTCGCATCATGGCGAAAGTTCAGCGCGATAAAGATTTCACCAATGATGAAGTGAATAAAGTGGTCGCGTTCTTGAAAACATTAACAGGCAACCACGAATGAAAATTTTGATTACTGGCGGAACAGGTTTAATTGGAAAAAAGTTATGTTCCGCTTTACTTCAAAACGGTCATGATTTAACGGTTTTAAGTCGTAGACCTGCTTTTGTGCCGAATGGCTGCAAGGCAATGGCATCGTTAAGCGAATGGCAACCCGAAACAATTTAT
The DNA here is from genome assembly GCA_037134135.1 of Methylococcaceae bacterium. Lineage (GTDB taxonomy): Bacteria > Pseudomonadota > Gammaproteobacteria > Methylococcales > Methylomonadaceae > UBA10906. The sequence goes on from JBAXMT010000020.1 coordinate 13,460, forward strand.
GATGCCGTAATAAATTTGGCAGGTGAACCGATTGTCGATAAACCGTGGACTGATGAGCGTAAAAAATGTTTATGGGATAGCCGTGTTACGTTGACTGAAGAGTTGGTGAAACATATTGAAATCGCCAATCAGAAGCCAAAAGTGTTAATTAGTGGTTCTGCCATTGGTTACTACGGTAATACGGGCGACGTGGTTATAAATGAATCCACATCGGCTGGCTCTGATTTTGGTGCAACGTTGTGTTCAACTTGGGAAAATACGGCATTAAAATCGAGCATTCGAGTTTGTATTTTACGAACAAGCTTAGTTTTGGATTCGTCGGGTGGATTTTTAAAAAAAATGTTGCTGCCATTCAAATTGGGATTGGGTGGGCGCATGGGTGATGGAAAACAATGGATGAGTTGGATTCACATCGATGATTACGTTGCGATTGTAATTAAGTTATTGGACAACGCAGAAGCCGAAGGCGCATATAACATGACGGCTCCAGAACCTGTGACCAACGACCAATTTACAAAAATACTCGCCACGATAATTTCTCGACCTGCATTTTTCAATATGCCTGATTGGTTTTTAAAATTGCTACTTGGTGAACGTACTGAGTTAATTCTTGGAGGACAACGTGTGTCATCGGTTAAAATTAACAAGTTAGGTTATGAGTTTGTTTACCCAAATTTGGAAAATGCCATTCAATCGTTATTACGATGAATTGATGCTCACATCGAACACATTTTTTGAAGCATTCTACTGGATTGTTCAATGTGTTAAAGTCTATCGCTGCCCAAAAAGATGTCGATGTTTTGCGTCATGGGTGTTTAATCTAAAAATAAAAATGATGTTTCATAAGATTTTAGGAGAGATAAAAATGTTTAAAATTCGTTCATTAGTCACCGCATTAGCATTAGTCGGTTCGATGTCAGTCGCCAATGCGTGGGAAGTTTTACCAACGCAAGCTCCCGAACCAGCGGACAATCCAAGTACGGTTGAAAAAATCGAATTGGGGCAAATGCTTTATCACGACCCACGTTTATCTTCAACGGGTACGGTGTCTTGTGCGTCTTGTCATAACACAATGTTGGGTGGTGAAGACAATCGTTCACATTCAATGGGTGTACAAGCACAATTGGGCGGAAGAAGTGCGCCAACCGTTTGGAATTCAGCATTTAACAAAGTGCAATTTTGGGATGGTCGTGCAGCAACGTTAGAAGCACAAGCCGCAGGTCCTGTAACAAGTCCAGTTGAAATGGGAATGAAAAGTTGGGACGACGTAGTGGCGCGTTTAAAAACAATTGATGGCTATCAAAAAGCATTTGAAAAAGCGTTTGGCAAAGATGCAATTTCTAAAGATACCGCTACAAAAGCGATTGCGGCTTATGAACGCACGTTAATTACACCAAATAGTCCTTATGATAAATTTGTTGGTGGCGATAAATCAGCCTTATCTGCCCAACAAATTCGCGGCATGGAAAAAGTCGCGGAACTCGGTTGTACCAGTTGCCATAGTGGCGCAGCGTTTAATGGTGCTGGCGTATTCCAAAAATTCCCAGTAAACGATGACGGTTATTTAGAAGCAAAATTCCATTTCACCAAAGACAAAGGCGTTGCTGATGTTTCTAAAAAATTGGAAGACGAACATTTCTGGAAAGTGCCTACGTTGCGAAATGTGGCTTTAACAGCACCTTATTTCCATAACGGTTCAGTGGCGACATTAACGGAAGCCGTCAACGTAATGGCAAAATTGCAGTTAAATAAAGAATTATCAAAAGACGAAACCGCTGACATTGTGGCGTTTTTAAATGGTTTAACGGGTGAATTCCCAAAACAAAAAATGCCAACATTACCTGCAACAGCAGGTAAAACGGTAAACTAAAATCAAACGGTAAGCGCGATAAATTCGCGCTTACCTAGACAATTTCCGACTTTTTTAGTGTAGAATTACACCGTCCGCCTTAAACGGCAGTTTTCAGTCATTTTTATTTTCATCATTGGAGTTTTACATGAGTGTTTTAGTTGGTAAACAAGCCCCAGATTTCACAGTTCCAGCCGTTTTAGGTACAGGTGAAATTGTCGATTCATTTAATTTTGCAGAAAACACAAAAGGCAAATACGCGATTGTCTTTTTCTATCCATTAGATTTCACTTTCGTTTGTCCAAGCGAATTGATTGCGTTAGATCACCGCATGGAAGAATTCACAAAACGTAATGTTGAAGTGGTTGCGGTATCTATTGATTCACATTTCACACACAACGCATGGCGTAACACACCAATCAATCAAGGTGGTATTGGTTCAGTGAAATATACGATGGCGGCAGATTTAAGTCATTCAATTGTAAACGCTTACGATGTTGCTGTTGAAGGCGTGGGCATTGCATATCGTGGTGCGTTTTTGATTGATACTACTGGCAAAGTTCGCGTTCAAATCGTGAATGATTTACCAATTGGTCGTAACATTGACGAGTTAATTCGTTTAGTTGACGCACTTCAATTCCACGAAGAACACGGCGAAGTTTGCCCAGCGGGTTGGAATAAAGGCGATGCAGGTATGAATGCAAATCCAGCAGGTGTTGCAGAATACTTAGCGAGCAACGCAACTAAATTATAATTTGAGTGATAAAACAAAAGGCGCGAGGCTCAACAGTCTTGCGCCTTTTGTGTTTTAGGCGTTTTCGTTTTTGGCATCGAGTAACAATTTTTGACGAATAAACCACGTTGCTGCGAAACCAATAATTGCGGGAACAGTCGCTGCAAATAATCGGTTGCTTGTCATTGAATCCGTAATTAAATGTGCAATTTCCCACGTTATTCCGAAACCGATTAAACCAATAATTGCCCATTTGAATGGTGCTTGCCCATTTTCTTTTGCTGTGTGAAAAAACCAAACTAAAACCGCTACAGCGGCAAATTTTGCTAATAACATTGTCGTTTCCTTTTTATTATTTTGACGAGTTTAAAATCATAGCATGACGCTAGAAAAAATCCCTGATGACTTTGATTTTGCCTCGACTTTATTGACGTGGTTCGACACGCATGGGCGAAAAGATTTACCGTGGCAACAAGATAAATCACCGTATCGCGTATGGTTGTCTGAAATTATGTTGCAACAAACACAAGTTGCCACTGTGATTCCGTATTTTGAAGCATTTGTTGAAAAATTCCCAACCGTTGAAACATTAGCCTCCGCGCCACTTGACGATGTTTTGTTACGTTGGGCGGGGTTGGGTTATTACGCTCGCGCTCGAAATTTACATAAAGCCGCGCAAACGATTATTCAACTCGGTTATTTTCCGAATACGTTGCCCGAATTATTGGCATTATCAGGCATTGGAAAATCAACGGCAGGTGCTATTTTGAGCATTGCGTTTCAACAATCACAACCGATTCTTGATGGAAATGTAAAACGAGTTTTAGCGCGATTTTATGCAGTTTCAGGTTGGACAGGGCAGGGCGTAATTGAAAAACAGTTGTGGGAATTGAGCGAAAAAATCACGCCGTCCGAACGCTGTGACGATTACACGCAAGCGATTATGGATTTGGGTGCAACGCTTTGTACGCGAAGCAAACCACATTGCTCTGATTGTCCGATGTCAAAAGTTTGTAGCGCGTTTTTGACACAAACAGTGGCAGATTATCCATCATCGAAACCCGCTAAAAAATCACCGATTAAACAAACGCTTTTTTTAGTGATTCGTAATGAACAGCAACACATTTGGCTCGAACAACGTCCGCCGAAAGGCATTTGGGGCGGATTGTGGAGTTTGCCTGAAATGGCAACACTCGAAGAAGCGCAAACTTGGTGTGATGAACGAAATTTGACGATTCAACATCAGCAATTTTTAACGACACAACGACATACGTTTTCACATTACCATTTGGATTTCACGCCGTTATGGCTTGAAGTTCAATCGAAAGAAAATCTTAATTTCCACACACGCCAACAATGGCAAAACCGCGCTTTACCTGCGCCTATCAATACACTTTTAACTCAAATCACAGAGGATTTTTTATGACTAGAATGATTCATTGCGTAAAACTCGGCACAGAAGCCGAAGGTTTAGACGCGCCACCGTTTCCAGGTGAACAAGGTTTAGAAATTTTTGAACACATTTCAAAAGGCGCGTGGACATCGTGGTTGGGTCAACAAACGATGTTAATTAACGAAAATCGTTTGGCGAGTTTTGATCCAAAAGCACGAACATTTTTAGCTGCTGAACGACGTAAATTTTTATTTGAAGGCAATAACACAATGCCTGAAGGTTATATTGCACCTACAACTTCATAAAGTACGACTGAATTACGAGGGTGGTAAAAATGTGCAAAACATTTAATTTTGTAAATTTTCACCACCATTAATCAGATTTGTTAAATATGATTAACTGTTATTTATGCGAATGTTTATGCTCGAATATGTCCGTCACCCAACACGATATATTTCAATGATGTTAAACCTTTTAATCCAACTGGACCGCGTGCATGTAATTTGTCGGTGCTGATGCCAATTTCTGCACCCAAACCGTATTCAAAACCGTCTGCAAAACGAGTTGACGCATTCACCATCACCGAACTGGAATCGACTTCGCGCAAAAACCGTCGCGCTAATGTGTAATCTTCCGTCACAATAGATTCGGTGTGTTGCGAGCTGTATTGATGAATGTGATTCATAGCTTCGTCGATGCCACTCACGATTTTTATCGATAAAATCGGCGCAAGATATTCTGTTTGCCAATCTTCTTCGGTGGCGCGAATGCAGTTTTTCAGTAACGAACACGTTTTCGCACAACCACGCAATTCCACGCCTTTTGAATGATAAATTTCTGCCAATTGCGGTAACACTTCTGGCGCGATATTTTCGGCAATCAACAAGGTTTCCATCGCATTGCACACGCCGTAACGATGTGTTTTAGAATTTACCGCCACTCGAATCGCTTTGTCGATGTCCGCTTTGTCGTCGATGTAAACATGACAAATACCGTCCAAATGTTTAATGACGGGAATCGTGGCTTCTTTGCTGATGCGTTCAATCAAACTTTTACCGCCGCGTGGCACAATCACATCGACAAATTCGTTCATCGTAATCAATTCGCCGACTGCCGCACGGTCGGTAGTTTCAACGATTTGCACCGCTGTAGCTGGCAATTCGGCTTCAATCAAACCTTGTGTGACACACGCCGCAATCGCACGATTTGAATGAATCGCCTCCGAACCGCCGCGCAAAATACACGCATTTCCTGATTTCAAACATAACGCCGCCGCGTCAATCGTTACATTTGGACGAGATTCGTAAATAATCCCAATCACGCCCAACGGCACGCGCATTTGTCCCACTTGAATGCCACTCGGACGATAACTTAAATCGGTGATTTCACCAATCGGGTCGGGCAATGACGCAACTTGAATCAGTCCATCAATCATGGCTTGAATGCCTTTTGGCGAGAGCGTCAATCTGTCCAACGCCGCGTCGTCTAACCCATTTTCTTTACCCGCAACTAAATCTTTTTGGTTTTCGGTAATCAAATTAGCTTTGCTTTCTAGGATCGCGTTCGCAATCGCAATCAACGCACGATTTTTTAAATTGGTGTCGGTATGACTTAGGATGCGTGCCGCTGCTTTGGCTTGTTGTCCTAAGGTTTGCATATAATTTTGGATATTCATATTTTCGGATAAATTCATTTTGTTAATTCCTGTTGTGGTTTAACCAAGTAACGTTTCTTTTTGTTGTTAATGATTAGCTAATTGTGTTTCTTGACTCTGTTGAATCCATGTTGAAGTATTCATGCTAATTTCGCAAACTAAATTCAAAATTCCTTAAATTTCATCCCTGATTTCAAATAATACAACAGCTAATGCAGTTTAATTTGATTAGGTGAAAATGACATAACCTGTCATCGG
>JBAXMT010000021.1:0-19231 GCA_037134135.1 Methylococcaceae bacterium
GTTACTTGAAAGCGGTTGACGCGAAAACAGGTAAAGAATTGTACAAATTCAAAACGCCATCTGGCATCATCGGCAACGTAAATACTTGGGAATTCAACGGTAAACAATACGTTGGTGTTCTTTCAGGTATCGGCGGCTGGGCTGGTATTGGTATCGCGGCTGGCTTAGACAGTGGCGAAGCGGGTTCAAACTCTGAAGGTTTGGGCGCGGTTGGTGCGTATAGAAGTTTGAGTTCATTCACCAAATTGGGTGGAACTTTCACTGTGTTTGCATTACCAAGCAACAAATAAGCATTGCTTTTTTAGTTAGCTAAAAAGCCCCGACCGACTTAATTCGGTTGGGGCTTTTTTATTTGAGAGTTTTATAAAATGAAAATAACTTCTGTAATTTTAGGATTAACTTTGGGTGCGACAATTTTTACAGCGCAAGCTGAAAAATTCAAAGTGTGCGCTGATCCGCTAAATCCGCCCTATTCAAGCAACAAAGAAGATGGTTTTGAAAACAAAATCGCGTCACTTTTCGCAAAATCACTTGGTCAAGAACTCGAATACTTTTGGTTTCCGCAACGAATTGGCTTTATTCGCAATTCGCTCAATGCGTTCACTGATGAAAATGCCGTTGAAAGCAAAGATTTCAAATGCGACATTGTGATGGGAATGCCCGCAGGGAGCGATATGGTTTTGACGACGCAGCCTTATTATCATTCAACTTACGTTTTGTTAATTGCCAAAGGTCGCGGCTGGGACAACATTCAAACCGCTGAACAACTGGCACAACTTCCACTCGCACAACAAGCAAAATTAAAAATTGCGATGTTTGACCGTGGCGCGGGAACAGATTGGTTACAAAAACACAATTTGCTCGACCAAGGCATTCCGTATCAAAGTATGACGGGAGATAGCGAACACAATGTTGCGATGCAAATGTCGGATGATTTGAAAGCGAAAAAAATCGACATGGTGATTTTGTGGGGTGTTTTAGCGGGTCACGTCGTAGCGCAAAATCCAAATGGTTATACAGTCATTTCCATGAAATCCGAAGCAGGTTTAAAGTTTGATTATCAAATGGCGATGGGTGTGCGTAAAAACGATAAGGCGCGACAAGAACAGCTCAACAATTTGATTACTAAAAAATCAGCTGACATCGAAGCAATTTTGTCGCAATATCACATTCCGCTTCTGCCTATTGAAGCTCCGCCTTCTAAAAAAGACTAAAAATGAAATTGACTAAAATCGTTGGCTTACACGCCGCACAATCGGCACTCACTTATTCACCACAAAAAATTTCTCGCGCTTGGCTTAATACTGAACGCCATGACAAACGTTTAGAAATTTTGTTTGAAACATTGACAGAATTAGGTGTGGCAATTGAAAAAGTCGATCGCAAAAAACTCGATAAACTCGCTGACGGTATGAATCATCAAGGCATCGTTTTGGAAGTTTCGTTGCCTGAAGAATTATCTGAAAATGAATTAAAAACGGCTGTCGAACATTTAACTGAACCCGCGTTATTTTTGGTTTTAGATAATGTGCAAGATCCGCACAATTTGGGCGCGTGCCTACGAACCGCCGACGCGACGAAAGTTCACGGCATAATTATCACGAAAGACAACGCAGTGGGAATTACACCGACAGTTTGTAAAGTCGCAAGTGGCGCGGCGGAAACCGTGCCAGTTTATATGGTGACGAATTTAGCGCGAACTTTGCGCTGGTTGAAAACGGAAGGCTTGTGGATTATCGGCACAGCTGGTGAAGCGGAACAAACACTTTATCAAAGTGATTTCACTGTACCGATGGCTCTAGTCATTGGAGCTGAAGAAAGCGGAATGCGTCGCTTAACTCGTGAACAATGTGATGTGCTGGTTAAATTGCCGATGCTCGGTACAGTTGAAAGTTTAAATTTATCTGTCGCGACAGGTGTTTTACTTTATGAAGTTTTGCGGCAACGGCAATAAATTTTATATATCAATTTGATCAGCAGTTAAAAATTGAGCCGCGTATCGTTTCGGAATATCGTGAGCAATAAACGCGGCATATAAATCAGGGTCTATGTGTCCTTCTTCACTCATTTTTCGCAAAATAAATAGCGCGTCAGACAATTTTTTACCTGGTTTATAAGGTCTATCGGAAGCTGTTAGAGCTTCAAATACATCCGCAATCGCCATTGCTCGTGCTTGAATTGGCATTTCTTCACGAGTTAATCCTTTTGGATAACCTTTGCCATCCATTCGTTCATGATGTCCACCCGCATATTCTGTTACTCGTTGCAGATGTTTTGGCCATTTAATTGCACTCAGCATCGAAATCGAAACACTGACATGATTGTTGATAATTTGACGCTCTGGATCGGTCAACGTGCCGCGAGCAATACTAAGATTGTATAATTCGTTACCGCTCAACAATGGCAAGGTTTCACCATTTAATTGCCACGTCAGGTCTTTCAAACTATTCAATCGCCGTACTTTATCCTCTGACATAAATTCACCACCTGTATTGCAGGTTTTGATAAAGGCAAATTCCTCGGTAAGAAAATCGATATTACTTTTTAAACCATATTCCAAAATCACAGCAGGTACTTCGTTACCCGCTTTCAGTGCTTCATTTTCTCGTTTGAGCATGGCAATTTCAGCATCTCGTTTTAACACTTCAAAACGGGTTTCAATCAAAGTAATTCGATCAAAAATCGTTTCTAATTTGGTTGCTTTATCCACTACAGCTTCAGGTGTGGTAATTTTTCCGCAATCGTGTAAAAGCCCTGCAATTCGCAATTCATAGCGATCAGCATCTGTCAGTGTGAAATCTTTTAAATACCCTTCTTGCGTTTCGTGTGCAGCTTCAGCAATCATTGTTGTCAGTTCAGGAACTCGTCGGCAATGTCCTCCGTTATAAGGTGACTTTTCATCGAGTGCGTTTGCAATCAGCATAATCATCGATTCAAACATTTGTGCCAAATCGGTAATCAGCTCTTGTTTCGTCAAAACAGTGGCGGCTTGAGAAGCCAATGATTCACAAAAACGTTGAGCAATCGCATCAAAAGGAATGACATTTTTAGTTTCTGGGTGAATAGCGTTGATAAGTTGCAGCATACCAACGGTTTCGTGTTGATGATTTTTAAGTGGAGTCGTTAAAAATGATGTCGAGCGATAATTATTTTTTTCGTCAAACATTTTCGTGCCGCGAAAATCAAAGCCGTCGGCATTATAAGCATCTGTAATGTTGATAGTTTCATCTTTGTGATAAGAATAACTGACGACATTTTTCAAATTTGGCTCACCGTCTTCGCCAAATAATGGAACGACAATTTTCACGCCGTCTTTACTGGTCGCATGACTTTTTAAACTGGTGTTGTGTAAAATTTCAGCTTCAATTTTATTATCACGAATCAGATAAATCGTACCACCATCAGCACTCGTTAACGAAATCGCTCCCATTAAAATCTTTTCCAACAACTCTGTTGCATTATGTTCGGAAGATAAAGCCACACCAATATCAGTCAGTTTCTCAAACTGGCTTATAATGTGCTTCATTTCAAGATAATGTTGGTTATCCAATTCAGTTATGTCTGTCATTGTGGCTCACGAATTTCTAAAATTTGATTCATCATAAAAAATTTAATGGGGTAGTGCAAATAGTGAAATTTAAGTGAGTGTTTTTTATATCGATACAGGCAAAAATATGGGCCATTATCGTTACGTCATTATGGCGATTAACGTATAATTTTTTAAAAATACGTTTTGCTGCCGATTAACTCGGTAAATCTGTAAATCTACATCAAATTTAATGTCATGGATAAAATCGTGGCGCGACACTTTACGACTGCGGCTATATTTACGTTTATAGTCTGTAAAATTTTTATTACACAGCATACGAGAAAACAATGTTAGTTATTATAGGATATATCTTAGTTTGTTCTTCCCTAATGGGCGGCTATATAGGCGGCGGCGGACATCCAGCCATTTTATTCCAACCGTTCGAGTATATTATTATTGTCGGGGCTGCTGTCGGTGCGTTAATCGTCGCGAGTCCGTTATCACTTATAAAGTTGGCTATTGCAAAAGCAACCGCCACAATGAAGCCCGAACCTTACAGCAAAGATTTTTATTTAGAATTATTGATGTGTTTTTATATGTTGACTAACAAAACCCGTAAGGAAGGTTTGTTGTCGCTAGAAGAATTAATCGAGAATCCAGAAAGTAATCCCGCTATTTTTACAGACAGATTAAGAGGTGATCATCACTTACTTGAGTTTGTTTGCGATAATTTACGTTTAATTGTGACGGGTGTCGAAGTTCATCAGTTAGAAGAATTAATGGATCAAGTTTTAGAAACACATCACGAAGACGAACACGCGCCTGTTAAAGTTATTCAAACAATGGCGGATGGTTTACCAGCGTTCGGTATCGTTGCGGCGGTTATGGGTGTTGTACATACAATGGAACTCGTTGGTGCGCCACCTGCTGTTATGGGAAAAGCGATTGCGGCGGCGTTGGTTGGAACGTTCATTGGTATTTTGTTGGCATACGGTTTCGTAGGACCTGTTGGCGCGTTAATGGCTATTCGAGCAGAAATGACAGCCAATCTTTATAGATGCGCTCAAAAAGGTCTGTTATGTACAGCAAAAGGTGTTTCTCCTGCAATGACGGCTGAATATATGCGTGCCATGATTTCGTCAGATAAACGCCCAACTTTCCAAGAACTTGATGATTTATTACGCAGCAACAAAGGGTAATCGCAATCATGGCTGAACAACAACCCATTATCGTCGTTAAAAAGATTAAAAAAGGTGGTCACGCGCATCACGGTGGCGCGTGGAAACTAGCCTATGCGGATTTCGTGACCGCGATGATGGCGTTCTTTTTATTGATGTGGTTACTCGCATCAACGGATGAAACCTCACGCCAAGGGATCGCAGAATTCTTTGCGAATCCTTATAAAGTTTCGATGGAAGGTGGTAAATCCACCGCTGAACGCACCTCCATGATAGAAGGTGGTGGTGCAGATTTAGTTTCAAGTCAAGACGGTCAGCAACAAAAAGGCGCAACGACTGAAGGCGAAGAATCCACAGAAGAAGCGATTGAAAAGAAAGCTGAGGAAATCGAAAAAGCGAAACTTCAAGAGCTGAAAGAAAACATTCAGGAAAAGATTGAAGGAACACCTGAATTAACTGAGTTTAAAGATCAAATCAAACTCGAAATTACCAATGAAGGTTTGCGAATCATGATTGTCGATGACCAAAAACGCCCTATGTTTAAACTCGCCAGCGCACAAGCTGAACCGCACGTTCGCGTTATTTTACGCGCACTTGCACCAGCGATTAACGAGTTACCGAACCGCGTAAGTTTAAATGGTCATACCGATGCGTTACCGTTTCCTGCGAATCAAAAAGGTTACACGAACTGGGAATTATCGAGCGATCGAGCGAATGCCGCACGTTATGAGTTAATAGAATCTGGATTAGCTGAAAATAAAATTTTGCGAGTAATTGGTTTATCTTCAAGTATTCCTTACAGCCCTGAAACTGATCCGTTGAATCAAATCAATCGGCGAATTTCGATTATCGTGATGAATAAGAAAACAGAGCAACAAATTTTAAATGGCAGTAGCGCGTTAGAATAGCGCATCAATTTTCTGCTTTAAGAAAGTGTTGTTAGCCCAATCGATTTGATCAATCGGTTGGGCTTTTTTATGCTTGAAATTAAATGCCGTACCGCACTTGATATGCTTGAATTGTTGCTAGATGTTCTGTTTCGCCTTTGATTTTCAAATAATCAATAATGTCACTCAAACTAATAATTGCTGTGACAGGTAAAGCAAAACGTTCGGTAACTTCTTGAATCGCTGAAATATCACCTAAGCCTTTTTCTTGTCTATCTAACGCAATTAAAACACCACTTGGCGTAGCATTTGCGGCTTTAATAATTTCTACCGATTCGCGCACCGATGTCCCCGCTGTAATCACATCGTCGATAATCAATACACACCCGTTCAACGGCGCACCGACTAATAAACCACCTTCGCCATGATCTTTTGCTTCTTTGCGATTGAAAGCAAACGGCATATCGTCGCCCGTTATTTCTGCATAAGCCATTGCTGTTGCAACGGCTAATGGAATTCCTTTGTATGCTGGACCATAAAAAATATCGACATTTTCACCCGACGCGATAAATGCTTGTGCGTAAAACTGCCCCAGTTTTTGAAGTTGTGCGCCCGTGTTAAATAAACCTGTATTGAAAAAATACGGACTCATTCGTCCCGATTTCAATTCAAATTCGCCAAATTTTAAAACGTCGCAATCTAAAGCGTATTGAATAAAGTCGTGTTTGTAAGTATCCATTTAAAAATTCTCGATTAAAAAGTTAAAAATTACGGCAAAAATTTTTGTAAAACATCATCTAAAAAATTCCAGCCATGGTCGGTACAACGATAAACATTTTCGTATTCAACAAGCAACCCCGTTTTGACACATTCACTTAATGCAGGTTCAAGCGTTGTCGAACCCAAACCCGTTGTTAGAGCATAATGCGACAAATTAAATCCCTGCTTTAGCCGTAATTGATTCATCAAAAATTCCAACGGCACATCGACAGTTTCAATGACATTTTCAATAAAATCCTGCTCACTAAATTGTCGGTATTGGTCAGGATGTTTTGGTTTTTGCGTGCGAATAATTTTTGTGGGCAATTCCAAACTCAATTTTCCGTGTGCGCCTGCGCCAATGCCTAAATAATCACCAAATTGCCAATAATTCACATTATGCCGACATTGTTTTCCCGCCAAACTGTAAGCAGACACCTCATATTGTGCGTAATTATGTTCCGCTAAAATCTGTTGGCAATGTTGTTGCGTCTTAAAAATCAATTCGTCCGACGGCAAAACGGGCGGGTAACGGTAAAAATAAGTATTCGGTTCAAGCGTCAATTGATAAAACGAAAAATGCGTTGGATGCAAAGAAATTGCGGTGCGAACGTCATTTTCAGTTTGCGCTAATGTCGATTTAGGCAAACCAAACATTAAGTCTAAATTGAAATTATCGAAACCCACTTTGTGCGCCATTTCAGCGGCTGCAATCGCTTCATTTCCCGAATGCACACGCCCTAATTCAGCCAATAAAATATCATCAAAACTCTGAACACCAATCGACAAACGATTTATCCCAATCGCTTTGAATTCGGCAAATTTTTGAAATTCAAACGTCCCAGGATTCGCTTCAAGGGTAATTTCAATATCTGCGACAAAATTCAATTGCCGTTCAATGCCGCGCAACAAAAGGTTTAACGCTTCTGGAGAAAATAAACTTGGCGTTCCGCCACCAATAAAAATACTTTGTAATGGACGAGTGATTTTGTAGCGTTCAATATCACGCGCTAAATCAGCAAGTAAACTGTCAATGTAATGCGTTTCGGGAAGTTGGTTTTTGACGGCGTGCGAATTAAAATCGCAATATGGGCATTTTTTCAAGCACCACGGAATGTGAATATATAAACTGAGTGGCAACAAGGTAAATCACCGAATTAGGTTTAGAATAGCGTGAGTGTAACATAAAAAATAATGAGGATTTATGCGGCTATTATTGGTTGAAGATGATGAAATTTTGGGTGACGGATTGGCGGCGGGTTTGAAAATGGAAGGCTACGCAGTCGATTGGCTAACGAATGGAAAACTTGCAGATGAAGCCTTGAAAAGTAACAGTTACGAACTGGTCGTATTAGATTTGAACTTGCCTGATATGGATGGCATCAGTATTTTACGCGCTTTGCGAAGCCGTAAAAATGAAACGCCCGTTTTGGTTCTCACCGCAAAAGATACGATTCCCGATAGAATTTTAGGTTTAGACAGTGGCGCGGACGATTTTGTAATTAAACCGTTTGATTTAAACGAAGTTTGCGCTCGGTTGCGAGCTTTGGCGCGGCGTAATGAAGGACGCAGCACACCAACGATTGAACATAATGGGATTATTCTCGATCCCGCTTCACATGACGTTACATTTCAAGGTGAAAAGGTTGAATTGTCTCAAAAAGAATTTGAGATTTTGAGCTTTTTAATGAGCAACATCGGGCGAGTTATTTCACGAGCGCGACTTGAAGAAAGTTTGTATTCGTGGAGTTCAGATGTAGAAAGCAACACCGTTGAAGTACATATTCATCATTTGCGAAAAAAGCTCGATGCGTCTGTTATTCGTACAGTGCGTGGCGTGGGTTATATTATTGACGCGGATGATGACGCATGAACTATTCGCTCCGTCATTTATTACTTGTTAGCTTACTCACCGCGTCAATGTGCATTTGGGGCGTGACTGCTTTTTTTACTTACAAAGTCACTCGTAACGAAGTTGCGAGTTTATTCGATGCAGAACTTGCACAGTCCGCAAAAGTATTACATAGCTTCATTGAAAGTTTATTGCGTGAAGGTTCACTTTCAACGCATTGGATGCAAGCGCAAAATGACGAAAATTTACATATTCCACTAGGTCGAAAACACAATAAAAACCGTGCCTTTCAGTTGCTCACGGATGACAATAACAATTTGTTAAAATCTGAATCTGTACCCGCGATGCTGCATGGTTTTGATGAGAAAAATATCGACGACCAGCTTTGGGGCGTATTTGATGATTTATTGCAAGCCAGTACATTGGGGCATAAATACGAACGAAAAATTGCTTTTCAGTTATGGTCAAATACCAATGGCATTGTGTTGCATTCAGACAGTGCGCCGCTATTTGTATTATCTTCAGCGGATCATGGATTTAGTGAAACCAGTATTGATGGGCATTTGTGGCATGTATTCAGTATTGCCAGCACTAACGGCGAATACATTATTCATGTCGGACAAAAAGAAGAAATTCGTGCCGAATTAACAGACGAAATTTCAATGCAATTAGTAATGCAATTTTTAATCGGTCTACCGATTTTAGGACTTGTTATTTGGTTGATTGTTGGACGTGCGCTTGCACCGCTAAATCGTTTAGAAATTGCACTTTCACGCCGCGAAGCGAGTTATTTAAAACCCTTGTCGATTAAAAAGTTACCCAATGAAATCGTACCGATTGTTCATGAAATCAATACGCTTTTTGTGCAGTTAGAACAAGCCTTTGAACATGAACGCCAATTTACTGCCGATGCAGCACATGAATTACGCACGCCATTAGCAGGTTTATTAACACAAGCACAAGTAGCATTACGAACCCCCGATGAAACCGTGCGAAATCAAGCCTTGAAACGTATTGAACAAGCCGTGCATCGAATGACGTATTTGGTGCAACAGTTATTAACGTTTTCACGCATTGATTCTAACGCAGAATATCTTGCGAAAGCGGTAACACACGTCGATAAAGAAATTGTGCAAGTGATTACCGAATTAGATTCTGAAGCCTACAAAAAACGCATTCATTTGGAATTTATTGAAGAAAATGTCGTACCGATTATGGCGAATACGTTACTGATTAACATTTTGCTGCGTAACATCATCGACAATGCTATCAAATATACGCCGCAACGTGGCAGTATCAACGTGAGTTTGATTGGCACTGAAACACAGTTGATTTTTTGTGTTGAAGATTCAGGACCAGGTATTGCACCAGATCAATATGAAAATTCACTCAAACGTTTTCATCGTTGTGTCGAAACCGCACACACCGCACAAGGTACGGGTTTGGGCTTTTCGATTGTGCAACGTATCGCGGGAATTCATTATGCGGAATTAGCATTAGGTGAATCAGAATTAGGGGGATTAAAGGTTCGAGTTGCGTTCACTTTGCCACCACGCATTCCCATTAAAAAGAAAAAAAATGGGCGTAAATTGAATTTTTTTAATACGCAGAAAAATTAATGATAAACACAATTTCAACCGTAAAAACAACCGATTTGAGTCAAATCAATTATTCTGGTGTGGCAACCACTGATGCGCTGCTCGATAACAGTGTGAATTGGAATTATCTTAACCCTGCTCGCACAGTTTTGTATTACACATTTGATACTAAAAATTTTGATGATTCCAAATTACATAGCTCTGTTGAGATATTTAATACCAGTCAACAAATGGCAACTATCGAAATTCTGCAATATGTCTGCTCCATTACAGGCATTAAATTTGAAAAAATAGCGGCGGGGAAAAATGCTGATATACATTTTGCCAATACAGATTTAAACGGCACATCCGTCACTGGCTTAACAAATAAAATTTATAGTTATACTTCAAGCAATAATATCGTTATTAAATATACCGCAGATGCTTATATTTATTTGGACGATGTTGAATGGGCAAAAGAAAACGGAACACCCACGGCAGAAACTCGTGGTTATGAAACATTGCTGCATGAAATTGGTCATGCGTTAGGTTTAAAACATCCCTTTGAAACACCCAATAAATTAGCAAAAGATTTAGACAATACGAACAACACTGTGATGTCTTACACTTATAAAGGCGATTATAAAACTGAATTCCAAAGTTATGATTTAGCCGCATTGAAATGGATTTACAGCGATGATGGACTGGGAGGCGCAGGCAATATGTCAGTCACAATTACTAAACCCACACAAAGTACAGCGGGAGCAGATATTTTAATCGGAACGAAAAAAAATGACACAATCAATGGTTTGGCAGGTAACGACACGATTGAAGGTGGAAAAGGCAATGACAAATTAACAGGTGGCAGCGGTAAAGATACCTTTGTTTTTGATTTAAAAGACTATGATTTTGTCGGTGATTTCGCGCCACGCGCTCAAAATTTAGATACGATTACTGATTTCATCAAAGGTCAGGACATTATTAAACTCAGTGCTGGTTTTACGTTTAAAGGCTTTAAAAATGTGGCAAGTATGAAATTATCAGGTGATGCAAGCTTGATTTATAACAATGCAACTCATGCGTTATATTTCGATGCTGATGGTTCTGAAACACATTATTCACCCACTAAATTTATTCAATTTAGCGGACAATTGAATTTAGGCATTAGTGACTTAGAACTGGTTTAACCGTCTGAAACATCCGAATTCCTGCAACGCCATGACCACCCGCTAATTTTACTGTTTGTAAATTCGCTTTTTCTAATCCGCCCAACGCATAAATTGGCATATTGCATTCGGCGACCCATTCTGAAAAAAGTGTCCAACCTATCGCTTCAAGTTCTGGATGGGTTTGCGTCGGCAAAACAGGCGAAAGCATTGCAAAATCTACCCCGATTTTTTCGGCTTGTTTCAGTTCTGTTAAGTTGTGACAAGATGCGCTTAACCAGCGAATATGATTGGGGCGATGTGTCATTTTCAACAAATCAAAACTGGTTAAATGAACGCCATCACTTTGCATTTCAAATGCTTGTATAATTCCCGAATTAACCAATAATGTCGCACCTGTCGCTTGACATAGTGGATATGCTACGGCTAAAAAATTTCGGACTTGTTGCGCGGTCATATTTTTCAATCGTGCTTGAATCAGCGTAATGCCCTGCTCAAATAATTGATTCAACGCAGCTAATAAATCGTCGTTATCATCATTCAAAATTGCGTAATATGGCGGTAATTGCAATGCTGACAAAATGCCACGATTTGCCGCTGGAAAAGCATAGTTTTTCAAATCTTCTGGCTTAACCCACAATGATTCTTGCCCTAATTTACTTTCAGCAGTTCCAGAAAATTCGGTAATTTCAAAAACGTGTAATTGAACTTTTTTATCACCATAATCATGCTCAAACGCAATCAATGGCGTAGCAGAAATTACGTCAATTCCAATTTCTTCACGCAACTCACGAGATAATGCCGCTTTCAGCGATTCACCGTGTTCAACTTTACCACCTGCAAATTCCCACAAATCGCCTTGATGTAATTTACTGGCACGACGAGAAATAAACACTTCATCGTTTTCATTTCTAATAATTCCAATCACAACAGAAATTGTCACGTTTATTTCTCCGATAACAAACTTTTAGCTCCTGCAAAAAATGAATTCTTATTATTTTTTTTCACTTCAGCAGATAACGGTTTTTTGGCTGCCCAATGCAAATCTTCCTCAGGTAATTCTGCTAAAAATCGACTCGGCTCACATTCTTCATTAACGCCCCGTTGTTTGCGATGCGTGCAATAACTCAACGTACAAGTTCGTTGCGCTCGTGTAATTCCGACATACGCGAGCCGACGTTCTTCTTCAATGCTATCGTTGTCGATACTGTTTTGATGTGGCAAAATTTTCTCTTCTACACCAATCAAAAAAACGTGTGGAAATTCCAACCCTTTCGCGGCGTGCAACGTCATTAAACTTACTTCGTCATTCACTTCATCTTCACGATTTCGTTCTAAAACATCAAGTAACATCATTTTTGCAACTAAATCAGTCAACGAAAAATCTTCACCTTCAGAACTATTTCTTTCAATTAAACGTTCCAACCACGCCAATAATTCTTGCACGTTTTTCATGCGGCGTTCAGCGGTTTCTTTGGTGTTACTGTCTTCACGCAAATACGCAGAATAACCAATTTGTTCAAGCAATTCGTTAATTACTTCGATTTTATCTGTCACAACATTTAATTGTGCTGCACGTTGTAAAATCCAGTCGTGAAATTGTTGCAATCGTTGACGCGGAGCTTCATTCAATCGTGTCGTCAAACCCATTTCACCGCACGCCGCAAACAAACTCACTTGCCGTTCTCGTGCATAACCACCCAATTTTTCTAAAGTCGTTGCACCAATTTCGCGGCGAGGTGTATTTACAATCCTCAAAAATGCAGCATCGTCGTCATGATTCGCCAACAAACGTAGATAACTCAATACGTCTTTGACTTCGGCATACGCAAAAAACGACGTGCCACCGCTGATGAAATACGGCACATTACGTTCACGCAAAACTTGTTCAATCAAACGTGATTGATGATTACCGCGATATAAAATTGCGTAATCTTTGTAACTCGAACCGTTCATTAACTTGTGGTGCATAATCTCGGATACACAAGCCACCGCTTCGACCTCTTCATTACGATGCGCCAAAACTCGTAATGGCTCGCCATGTTCCAATTGACTCCATAAACGCTTTTCAAAAACGTGTGGATTATTGGCAATCAAATGATTCGCTACTTTTAAAATCCGCCCCGTTGAACGGTAATTTTGTTCAAGTTTAATCACTTCTAAACGCGGAAAATCTTTTTGCAGTTGCTCTAAGTTTTCAGGTTGTGCGCCGCGCCACGCATAAATCGATTGATCATCGTCACCCACAACCGTAAATTTTGCGAGCGTTCCAACCAATAATTTCACCAGCTGATATTGAGTTAAATTGGTGTCTTGATATTCATCAACCAACAAATAACGAAGGCGATTTTGCCATTTTGTTAAAACATCAGGATTTGATTGAAATAATAAAACAGGCATTAAAATTAAATCGTCGAAATCTACCGCATTATAAGCAAGCAAACATCGAGTGTAATCGACGTAAATTTGTGCTTCAATCGGATAAATTGCCAACGCCATTGCTTGTTCTGGTGTGATAAACGCATTTTTCCATTGTCCGATTTTCGCGGCAAATTGTTCAACTTGTTTTGTGTCGTAATCGCCTGCTTGTTGCGTCAGTAAACTTTTTAAAACGGTGATTTTATCGTATTCGTCAAATAGCGTAATCGCTGCTTTATAACCTAACGCTTTATGCTCTTTGCGTAAAATATCCAAACCCAATGAGTGAAACGTCGAAACACGCAAACCGCGACTTTGCGTGCCATTCAGCAATTTACTGACACGACTTTGCATTTCCCGAGCGGCTTTATTCGTAAACGTCAACGCAGCAATGTGACGCGCTGGCAAACCTTGTTTCACTAGATACGCAATCTTCTCAGTAATCACGCGAGTTTTACCGCTGCCCGCGCCCGCTAAAACCAATAACGGACGTTCAATTTGCTTAACAGCCGCTTGTTGTTCAGGATTTAGTGATTTCATTTAACAGCGCAATCCACGATTATTCCTCACGAAACATATCTTTATTGATTGCTTTTACAGCCGCATTTTTTGCGGTGACTAATCCTTTATCAACTAATTCCTTCATATTTTGATCAAGTGTTTGCATTCCATCAGTGCGCCCTGATTGAATCGACGAATACATTTGAGCCACTTTAGCTTCTCGAATAAGGTTTTTAATTGCCGCTGTTCCCACCATAATTTCATGGGCTGCGATTCGCCCGCCGCCCACTTTTTTCAGCAGGGTTTGTGAAATTACCGCTTGTAATGATTCCGATAACATTGAGCGAATCATGTCTTTTTCTGCGGCAGGAAAAACATCGATAATTCGATCAATCGTTTTCGCAGCTGAAGTAGTATGCAATGTACCGAATACGAGATGCCCCGTTTCAGCGGCAGTTAATGCTAAACGAATGGTTTCTAAATCCCGCATTTCACCGACCATGATAATGTCTGGATCTTCGCGCAACGCGGAACGTAATGCTTCATTAAATCCAAGCGTATCGCGATGTACTTCACGTTGATTTATTAAACAGCGATTGCTTTCATGGACAAATTCAATAGGATCTTCAACCGTGAGAATGTGCGCGTAATCGCTGTTATTAATGTGGTTAATCATTGCGGCTAACGTAGTTGATTTTCCCGAACCCGTTGGGCCCGTGACGAGAATTAAACCGCGTGGTTTTTTACACAATTCTTGAAAAAATAACGGTGCATTCAATGATTCCAAACTTTGCACAACAGATGGAATTGTCCGAAATACTGCCGCTGCGCCACGCGATTGATTAAACGCATTTACACGAAACCGAGCTACATTTGGCAAAGAAAAAGAGAAATCTGTTTCTAAAAATTGTTCATAATCTCGACGTTGTTTATCACTCATAATTTCATAAATTAAACCATGAACTTCTTTGTGTTCAAGTGCTGGAAGATTGATGCGGCGCATATCACCATCGACACGAATCATGGGCGGCAAACCCGCAGATAAATGTAAATCGGAAGCGTTATTTTTATAAGAAAACGTCAATAATTCTGCAATATCCATAATTTTTTGGAATGTGGTGATGTAAAAAAAACGGTAAAATTAAAACCTCATTCACCTTCTTGAATTCGCTATTATGCCTACAATCTCCCACAACCTTAAACAAATTCACGCACAAATTCGCGCAGCTGAACAAACCTATCATCGCGTTGAAAATTCGGTGCAGTTGCTCGCAGTCAGTAAAACTAAACCCGCAAGTTCAATCGTGAGCGCGTATCAAGCAGGACAACGACATTTTGGTGAAAATTATGTGCAAGAAGCATTGAATAAACAACTGGAACTCAGGGCATTTGATATAACGTGGCATTTTATTGGAGCCATTCAATCAAACAAAACCAAAGTGTTAGCCGCAAATTTTGATTGGATTCATTGCGTTGATAGTTTGAAAATAGCACAACGTTTGAGTTCACAACGTCCTAATTCTCTACCGCCATTAAACATTTGCGTACAAGTAAATATCAGTGATGAAAGCAGTAAATCTGGTGTGACATTAGATAAATTGGCGGATTTAGTTTTGCAGATTTCAGAATTACCAAACCTTAAATTGCGCGGTGTAATGGCGATTCCCGCGCCACAAAATGATTTTTCCGCGCAACGTGAACCGTATCGAAAGTTAGTTGCGGGAGTAAATGATTTAAAAAATGAAAATTTAACGACGTTTTCGTTTGGTATGTCTGATGATTTAGAAGCGGCAATTGCCGAAGGTTCAACGCTGGTAAGAATTGGAACGGCGTTGTTTGGCGCGAGATTTTAAACGTCTTCCGTTTGTACATCTTTGAGCAAACCTAGATGCTTCAAATCAATTTCGATAAGCAATTCAGTATCGCCAAATTCGTCGATAACTTCGTCGAGAATTTGCGCGTGTTCAAATAAATGGGCGCGAATTCCGCCTTGTTTGGGCGTTAAAAAACAGCGACGACGTACTTTGGTGTTAGCGAATTTCTCGACCAAAACATCAAATAATAAATCGATGCCCTGCCCTGTAACCGCTGATAACCAGACGCGAATTGCATTACCTTCGTCGTCGCGGTCAATGTGTGGGACGATATTTTCGAGTAAATCAATTTTATTAAAAATTTCTAAACGCGGGATTTCTGCCGCGCCAATATCTTCCAAAACTAAATCAACTTGTTTCATTAAATCATCACGGTCTTCGGCTGCCGCATCGACAACGTGCAGTAATAATTCTGCTTCGCAGGCTTCTTGAAGGGTTGATTTAAAGGCGGCGACTAATTCATGCGGTAATTGGCGAATAAATCCAACCGTATCTGCAAATACTACTTCGGCATTATTTGGTAACGAACAACGACGTAACGTCGGGTCTAGCGTGGCAAATAATAAATCAGCGGCGTAAATTTCTGAACCCGTCAGCGTATTAAACAGTGTCGATTTACCCGCGTTCGTATAACCAACCAATGAAATCGTCGGCGTTTCACTTTTTTTGCGTTGACTTCGCCCTTGATGACGCTGTTTATCTACTTTTTCGAGCCGTTGTTGGATTTGTTTTAAACGCACTGCAAGCAAACGGCGGTCGGTTTCTAACTGCGTTTCACCCGGCCCACGCATACCGATACCGCCTTTTTGACGTTCCAAATGCGTCCAGCCGCGCACCAAGCGCGTCGATAAATGTTTCAACTGCGCCAGTTCAACTTGCAATTTACCTTCAAACGACTGCGCCCGTTGCGCGAAAATATCCAGAATCAACCCGTTTCTATCGACGACCCGCACGCCTAGAAAGCGTTCTAAATTGCGTTCTTGGCTGGGCGAAAGCGCGTGATTAAATAGCACCACATCCGCTTCAAACATTTCAATCGCGGATTTCAATTCGTCGAGTTTTCCCGTGCCGATAAAGTATTTCGGGTCAGGACGTTGCCGCCCGCCCGTAATAACGTGAACGGGTTCGGTACCAGCGGATTTCGCCAACTCTTTAAGTTCGGGTAAATTCGCTTGTCCATGATGAAAAATCATGTGAACCAAAACAGCACGCTCACCCGCATCGGGGCGTTCTGAAACTAAATCTTGCATAAGTTTTTAACCATCAATTTCATCAATCTCACCACCTAAACGCACCATTTTACTTGGCACAATCGTCGAAATTGCGTGTTTGTAAACCATTTGGCTGACGGTATTTTTCAGCATCACAACATATTGATCGAATGAATCGATTTTGCCTTGCAGCTTAATTCCGTTCACCAAAAAAATAGAAACAGGCGTGTGTTCTTTTCTAAGTATATTCAGAAAGTTATCTTGTAAATTTTGACTTTTGGACATCCGATTTCTCCTTTGTTATTTTTATTTTGTTTGTTTAATTGCTAGCGCGATTATACGCGATTTAGTTTTCTGTCGTGCGAGCGTGAACGTGCAACGTCGCGGCAATGACAGCGACCGGCGCAATCATAATGTTAATAATCGGCAAGGCTTGACCGACTGTCACCAAGCCACCAAAACTTAACGCACTCAACTTCATGGTTTTCAAATGTGTTTGTTGTTCGGGAAATAAAACGCCGCGATTTTCTTGTGGATACGCGAAGTATTCCAACGCCACGCACCACGCGCTAAAGCCTAACCAGAGAATCGGCGCGATTAAATTCACCACAGGAATCACAAACAAAATCAGCAATGGCAAAGTGTGTGTCATCGAATAACGCAACCGTTTGAGTTCCGCCTGCCAAACTTGTTTCGCGCTCGGTTCAACGATTGATAATCGTGGCGCGTCAATCACTTCAAGCGTTTTCGCTGCCAATTTTGCATAAAACGGCGCGGCGATTAGATTCGCCAACAACGAAAACGTGAAAAATCCAATGAAGCAAAAGCTGGTAAAAAATAGCGGGTAAATCAGCCACGTTAGCCAATGCAACCGCAGCGGAATCAATTGTTCGACCAAATGATTCAAATATAAAAAGCCTAGCCCTAACGCTACGCTATATAAAACCAAGTTAATCAACAGCGGCATCAACACAAACGGGCGTAACGCGGGCGAAGTCAGCATTTTCAAGCCTTTAAACAAATACGAAACCGCGCTAATCATGTTGCAAACTCCGAATACCGTTGGCGTGTTCAGAAGGATTTAAAACGATACCGTTTTCGGTGACGATTGCACTGATTAATGTAGCTGGCGTAACATCAAAAACGGGATTCCACGCGCCAACTAATGAATTCGGGACATCGTAACAAGCAGGAAGTAATTCGCGGGGTTCGCGGCATTCGATTTCAATGTTATCGCCGTTTTCCAAACTCCAATCAATCGTCGAAGTTGGTGCAACCACCATAAATTTTACGCCGTGTTGTTTCGCCAAAGTGGCTAACGAATAAGTGCCAATTTTGTTTGCGGTATCACCATTCGCAGCAATTCTATCCGCGCCAACAATAATCCAATCGATTGCGCCTGATTTCATTAACCACGCAGCTGCCGAATCAGCAATTAACGTTGAGGGAATGCCGTCTTGCGCCAATTCCCAAACGGTTAAACGTGCGCCTTGTAACCACGGGCGTGTTTCGCCAGCAAAGATTTTTAAATGTTGATTTTGCGCCACCGCACTCCGAATCACACCTAACGCCGTGCCATAACCGCCCGTCGCTAAACTGCCTGTGTTGCAATGTGTCATCACGCCTTTCGTGCCGACCAATAACGTCGCGCCAAAATCACCCATTTTTTGATTTGCCGCCAAATCGTCAGCGTGAATCGTCACAGCACATTCAGTCACCGCATCAACGATATTTTCATGCGTTTGCGCTAAAACGGCTTTCATTTTGTCCAATGCCCAAAATAAATTAACTGCCGTCGGACGCGATTGCGCCAGTGTTTCGATGTCGGCAGCAACAGCATTTTGCCAATTCGCAGGATCTGAAAAATGCTGTTGCACCGATAAAACTACGCCATAAGCGGCTGCAATTCCAATCGCAGGCGCACCTCGAACACGCATTGATTTAATTGCTTCGGCAACTCCTGCTGCATCAGCATAACTGTCATAACGGGTAATTTCTGGTAATTGACGTTGATCTAAAACATCTAAACTATTGCCTGTCCAAATCAAGGCTTGTGCAGTTGAATTCGTCATAATTTTTGAGTCCATGAAAATTGAATTTCATGTAGTTTAATCGAAAGTTTCAATAATGAAGCTCTATAATTTCCTTCACCAAAAATTGAGCTGATTTTTTTCAGTGACTGTTAGATAATGGCACGCAGTAACTCAATAAGAATAACTACAAAAGGTTTTAAGACTCATGCAGAGACAATCCAGTTTCACCCGCGAAGAATTACTTCA
>JBAXMT010000022.1:0-18781 GCA_037134135.1 Methylococcaceae bacterium
TGTAAATCCCTTTCGGGGGTGGAGCTGTGAAATTAAAGATTACTTCATGGTTTAAACAGGACGAGCGGTACAACTAAAACTTCGTAGAGATAAGCATAACGGTAAATCTATTTCGAGCTGGCTGTGATTTTATAGACGCATCCTAGATAAGTCAATGAATTTTCTATGACAAATGTGTGTCATTACTCCCAGCAATTCGTTCCTGTAGATGATGTTTTTACCCCTGTTGAATCCAACGTTAAAGTTCCACAATCATCAGTGCTAACAGGAGTCGCTTGCAATGTGTAATTCCCTGTTGCCAATGTAGCAATACTCAACGTATAAGATTGTGTACCACTACCATCTGTCGGAACTCTATCAGTAAAAATTGAAGTATCACCTGTTCCAACAGTTACGCCAGTGTAGTCATTATTATTTTCAACCCGCCACTGTTCCATCGCCGTCGCCATAGAAACCAACGCAGCTTGAGCTTCAGAACGTTTTGCTTTTTGAATATGACTCATGTAACTTGGATAACCAACACTACTCAAAATCCCGATAATCGCTACTGTAATCATCAATTCAATTAACGTAAAACCCATTTGTTTCGCTTTCATCGTTTTCACTCCAAAAGTTAATCTTCTTTCAAATCATCTGATACTTCACTCAATAATTCCGCTACACGCATTCCTGTATCAAACGAATCATCATAATAAAAGCGTAATTCTGAAATATGCCGTAGTCGCATTCGTTTTGCCAAAGCGTGGCGAATCAATGGTGACATTTCATTTAATGCTTTTGTACTCGCTTTTTTACCTGCGGCATCAGTATTCAAAACAGTGATATAAATCTTGGCTACCGCTAAATCTTTGGTCACAATCACTTCGTTAATCGTCACAAAACCAATGCGAGGGTCGCTAATTTCACGTTGTAAAATTAACGACAACTCTTTTTGCATTTGTGAAGATACTCGTGTGTGACGAGCAAATTCTCTCGCCATTACAATTCCCGTCTAACTTCGATACGTTCAAAGACTTCAATTTGATCGCCCGTGCGAACGTCGTTGTAATTTTTCACGCCAATACCACATTCCATGCCCATTTTAACTTCGGCAATGTCATCTTTATAACGACGTAATGATTCCAATTGACCTTCATAAACAACAACATTGTCACGCAATACACGAATCGGTAAGTTACGTTTAACCGTGCCATCAAGCACCATACAACCCGCAATCGCGCCAAGTTTTGGTGATTTAAATACGTCGCGTACTTCAGCAAGTCCAACGAATTGTTCTTTAATTTCAGGTGCCAACATTCCGCTAATTGATTTTTTAATCTCATCAATCGCTTCATAAATAATGCTGTAATAATGCAAATCTACGCCACGTTCTTCAATCATTCGACGTGAAGTCGCGTCAGCACGCACGTTGAAACCAATCAAAATTGCACCCGAAGCGAGAGCTAAATTCACATCGCCTTCGTTAATACCACCCACGCCACCGTAAACAACTTTTACTTCAACTTCGTCATTTGATAATTCAACTAATGAATTGCGTAACGCTTCCAAACTACCTTGTACGTCAGTTTTTAATACTAAATTCAATGACGATACTTCACCCGCTTTCATTCTATTGAAAACATCTTCAAGTGTTGTTGCTTGTTCTGCATGGCGTTTGAGGCGTTTTCTGTCTTCACGATGTTTCGCTAATTCTTTAGCAACACGCTCATTTTGAACAACTAAGAATTCATCGCCCGCATTTGGTGTGCTAGATAAACCTAAAATTTCAACAGGTTCACAAGGACCCGCAGATTTAATGGCTTTACCATTTTCATTAAACATGGCACGAACTCGTCCATATTCCTGTCCACACAATACCATTTGTCCATTTTCTAATGTTCCGCGTTGAACAAGTATCGTTGCAACTGCGCCACGTCCACGATCTAAACGTGATTCAATAACGAGACCCGATGCCGCACCTGCAACAGGAGCTTTAAGTTCTAAAATTTCCGTTTGAACAATCAGTGATTCGATTAACTCATCTACGCCCTGCCCTGTTTTTGCGGAAATTTTTAAGAATTGCACGTCACCGCCCCATTCTTCTGCCAATACATCTAACACAGATAATTCTTGCATTACTTTGTCAGGATTCGCGCCAGGTTTATCCATCTTGTTGATGGCGATAATAATTGGCACTTTAGCGGCACGAGCGTGTTCAACAGCTTCTTTTGTTTGCGGCATTACACCGTCATCAGCTGCAACGACGATAATCACAACGTCGGTAATATCTGCACCACGCGCACGCATTGCAGTAAATGCGGCGTGTCCTGGTGTATCTAAAAATGTAACAGAACCGTGGTCAGTTTTTACTTGGTACGCGCCAATATGTTGAGTAATGCCACCCGCTTCACCCGCAGCAACACGAGTTTTACGAATATAATCGAGTAATGAGGTTTTACCATGATCGACGTGTCCCATGATAGTCACAATCGGCGCACGCGGTAAATCTGGATAGGATTCATCTTCGGTTACTTCAGCGAGCATTTCTTTCTCGAAATCATCATCGCTTTGCATAACGGGCGTATGCCCCATATCTTCAACCAAAATCGCGGCTGTATCTTGATCAATACTTTGATTGATAGTCGCCATAATGCCGAGTTTCATTAAATGTTTAATTACCATCGCAGCTTTAACATTCATTTTATTCGCCAATTCAGAGACGATAATCATCTCTGGAATCGTTACTTCATAAACCATTTGTGCAACAGGCATTTCAAACTGATGCTTGCCATCGTTTTGTTGAATAATGCGTGCAGCTGGTTGTTTGCCACCTTTTTTCTTGTTATTTCGTTTTGTATCTTGACCTGCATAAGCTGATTTACCCCCCGCTGGTTTCGCAGGACGACGTGTACGATTTTCTTCTTGTGTTTTTGCAGGGGCTTGCTGCGGCACTGCAACAGCAGCTGGTGCAGAGGCGGGGCGTGCATTATTTTGTGACGGTTTTGCAGGTTGTTTCGCCGATTTTCCATTCGCATTATTATGCGGTGGACGTGTGCCGTTTTGTGACGGTTTTGCTGCGGCAGGTTGTTTCGCTCTTTCTGCAGCTTGCAATTTTGCCGCTGCTTGTTGACGAACTTTATCCGCATTACGGTTAATTGAATCTTCTAAACGCTGATCTTTCGCCACTTGCATTTGGCGAGCAGTTTCATCTTCTTGCGCTTTGATGGTTTCAGGCGATAAATCAAAATTAACTTTATTTTCCAAAGGTGTAGTTACTTCAGGTTTTATTGCCGCTGTATTTTCAGCAATAACACTTGTGGTTTTTTCAACTTGAACATCAACCACTGGAATGACTGGCGCAGCCGTTTTTGTTTCTACACTCTGTTCACGTTTGATATACGTTTTTTCTTTACGCACTTCCACACTAATCGTTTTCGTTGCTGAACCTGGCGTGCTGGCTTGTTTTAATTCACTTACTTTGCGACGTTTTAATACAACGCGATTCGGTGCATTTTCATTTTCACCTGTTGCTTTGCCATGACGCTGACGTAGATGAGCAAGTAATTTCGATTGCTCTGCATCGCTTACTTCTGCATCTGGAGTTGATGCAACTAATCCTGCTTCTTTCAACTGCACCAATAAACGATCTAATGGGATTTTGACGATTTCCGCTAACTGACGTACTGTTTTAACACTCATATTCATTTCTCCTCTATGCGTCTGTTGACTCAACAAACCATGGTTCACGAGCCTTCATGATTAGTTTTGCGGCGCGATCTTCATCCACACCTGTGAATTTCAATAAATCATCGACTGCCTGCTCGGCTAAATCATCCATCGTTACAATACCTTCATTTGCCATGGCATGTGCCAATTCGCTATCCATACCGTCCATTGCAAGTAATGTTGCATCTGGTTGCACCGCATTTTCAATGCTTTCTTCGGCTGCAATTGCACTAATAAGCAACGCATTTTTCGCCCGACTGCGTAATTCTTCAACGATTTCTTCATCAAAACCATCAATTTCTAATAACTCATTTGATGGGACATAAGCGATTTCTTCAATTGTATTGAAACCAACTTCAACCAAAATAATTGCAATTTCATCGTCAATATCTAACAGCTCAATAAACATTTCCTTGATTTTATTCGCTTCAGCTTCGTTAGATTCCACCGCTTTTGACGCATCAATGACGTTTAACTCCCAACCTGTCAATTGACTTGCCAAACGGACATTTTGACCAGACCGTCCAATTGCTTGTGAAAGACTCTGTGAATCTACCGCTAAATCCATGCTGTGTTTATCTTCATCGACAATAATAGAGCGAATTTCAGCAGGCGACATGGCGTTAATAACAAACTGTGCTTCACTTGGATGCCAAATAATAATATCAACACGTTCACCTGCTAATTCATTTGTTACCGATTGCACACGCGAACCGCGCATTCCAACACACGCACCAACAGCATCTAAACGTGGGTCATTACTTTTCACTGCTAATTTTGCACGAGAACCTGCATCACGAGCCGCGCCCATAATGGTAATCATGCCTTCTGCAATTTCGGGAACTTCCAAACGGAATAATGCCATTAACAACTCGGGTGAATTGCGATTAACAAAAAGCTGGGGACCACGAGCTTCTAAGCGAACTTCTTTTAAGTAACCACGAATACGATCACCTAAACGCATCGCTTCACGCGGAATCATATCCTCTTTAGAAATATAGGCTTCAACATGACCACCCAATTCTAAATAAACACTACCTTTTTCAATACGTTTCACAGTACCCGTAATTAATTCACCAACACGCGATTTGTAGGCTTCAACTATTTTATTTCGTTCTGCATCGCGTACTTTTTGAATAATGACTTGTTTTGCTGTTTGTGCGGCAATTCGTCCAAAATCGACAGATTCAATTTCTTCGTAAATTACATCACCAATTTGCGCGTCTGGATTATCAAATTGCGCGACTTCGAGCAGAATTTGACTCATTGGTAAATCGACATCTCGCCCTAAATCAGCATTTGGTGCGACGACATCCCAACAACGATGCGTCAAATAATCTCCCGTTTTACGATCAATTGCTACGCGAGCTTTAATTTGAGAACCGTAACGCTTAATTGTTGCAGCTTCTAACGCTGCTTCAATCGCTTGAAATACGATTTCTTTTTCGATTTCTTTTTCATTAGAAAAAACTTCAACGACTAACAAAATTTCTTTATTTGCCACTACTACGTCCTCCTTTGTCGAGTAAATAATCAGGAACTAAACGCGCTTTGCTCATGGCGGCAAAGGGAATTGATAATAACTGCTCGTTTTCTTCCAGTGTAATCACATCATCTTCCACTTGAATAATTTTTCCAGTAATTTTGCGCCGTCCGTTGACTGGCGAAAATAAATGTACAGCCACCGTGCTATCAATAAATTGCGTGAACTGACTGAGTTTAAAAAATGGTCGATCTTCGCCAGGTGATGAAACCTCGAGCGAATAATTGTCGGTGATAGGGTCTTCAACGTCTAATACACCGCTAACCTGATGACTAACTTTCGTGCAATCTTCTACTAAAACGCCATTTTCAGTGTCAATGTAAATGCGTAATAAACCATGTCTTGGATGTGGGTTATATTCAATGCCAACGCATTCATAACCTAAACCTTCAACAACGGGTTCGATTAACGCAAGCAAATGTTCAGGAGCCTGCTTCATAATGTCCTCGCTTGATTTTAAATCAAAAAAAAAGAGCCAAAGGCTCTTCCATTAACAGCGTTAATTTATAGGCATGGAATAACGCAACCTATCCAAAGCCTAGAAAATAAAAAACCCCAAAAATGGGGTTTTTAAAAATCTGGTTGCGGGGGCAGGATTCGAACCTACGACCTTCGGGTTATGAGCCCGACGAGCTACCAAGCTGCTCCACCCCGCGATTGATTTGCACAGTATATTGTTTTAATTGATTTTATACAATCTATTTTTATAAAAACGTTTGTTTAAAATTTATTCAACGTCCGTAATAAAAATTAACGTAACGAATTCACACCTAAATTCGCCAACGCATCCGCACGTTCATTGCCTTGATTACCTGAATGACCTTTCACCCAACGCCAATCAATTGTATGTAATTGAATTGCCAAATCTAAACGCTGCCATAAATCTTCATTTTTCACTGGCTTTTTCGCGGCAGTTTTCCATCCTGCTTTTTTCCAATTCGGCAACCATTTTGTAATTCCGTCCAAAACGTATTTTGAATCAATATGTAATTGAACAACACACGGTTTTTTCAATGCTTCCAATGCTGAAATTGCCGCCATTAATTCCATGCGATTATTTGTGGTGTCATGTTCACCACCGTGTAATTCTTTGATTGTGCCTTTATAACGCAAAATTACGCCCCAACCGCCCTTCCCTGGATTTCCACGACACGCCCCATCGGTATAAATAATTACTGGTTCAATCATAATGTTCTACCGTTGCTGCCATTGGATTTGCCACTGCTAAACGAGGTACAAATGTTTTACTTCCAGACATAGGAATTGGATTGAAACGTCGTTTAATCGCTTTCACCGCATACGAGGAAGACGTAAATGAAAAACTATTTAACGCGTCCAAGCCATTTTTTGTTTTTGTAGAATCCAAATAAAACTCCGTTTTATTACTTACTTCAAAATTCAATAATTTTAACCAATCGAATAATCGAGAACGTGAAATAAAATTTCCGCGCCACGAATACGCTAATCGCTTATCTAATAAGTATTGATAACGCACCCAGAAACTCCATGGATTAAAATTTAAAACTAATAAAATACCTTCAGGTTTCAAAATACGCTCCAATTCTCGAAAAGTTTGAAAACGTGACGAATCGAATTCCAATAAATGCGGCACAATAATCATATCGACTGAATTGCTTTGAATCGGTAACGCGTAAGATTTAGCTTGAATTTTTCCTGCACCATCCCACCCTAATTGTTTGGCATCAAGTACCGAAAAACTTTGATACAGTGAACAATCGATAAATTCATTTTCCCAGCCTAATCCACCAACTTGTAAAATTGTTTGCTGACATCCAACAGTAATTGAACGCTGTAAGTAAGCGACTTCAAGTGATTTTAATAATTTCCCGCTTGGCGTTTGGTAATAAGCAAATAGAAAATCGCGTTTCATAATGGCTACTCAATTTAAGGGCGTTTTAATGATTTTGGGCTAAAAAGTTACTATAATCAAAATACTTCGTAACTACAAAGGTCAAATGATGCCAGTAAAACTAAACAGACACGTTAATTTATTAGTGATGTTAATGACGCTCACCGCTGCAGGTTGTTCGCAAAATGCGAAAGACGCGCTTTCTGTTAATGAGCTTCTTCCTAACCAAGATAACGCCTATGTTGATCATTACTATCAGAATTATCAACCAATAAACAAAACGGAAATCAGTAAAACAGCCGCCTCTCATAAAGATACCGTCTGGGAACGATTACTGTCTTTATATTCGTTACCGAAAATTGAAAACAATCGCATTGATCGTGAAGTCGAATGGTATTTGAATCATCCTCAAGCGTTAAGCACAATTCAAAACCGCGCAGAACCTTATTTACATCTCATTCTTGATGAAATTGAAGCTAAAAATATACCTGGTGAATTAGCGTTATTGCCCGTGGTCGAAAGCGCGTTTGTACCAAATGCGAATTCCAGAGTAGATGCGTCAGGATTGTGGCAATTTATGCCAGCAACGGGTCGAATGTTTGGATTGCAACAAAATTCTTGGTACGACGGTCGCCGTGATGTTTACGCTTCAACAAAAGCTGCGACAACTTATTTAAAACAACTTAGTCAAAGTTTTGATGGGGATTGGTTATTAGCTCTTGCGTCTTATAATTGGGGCAAAGGCAATGTAAAAAAATCGATTGAACACAATGAAGGTCGCAATATGCCGACTGACTATTGGTCACTGAGAATGCCAGAAGAAACGTCGAATTATGTGCCGCGTTTATTAGCGATTGCTCAGATTTTTGCTCACGCTGATCAATATAACGTGAATTTGCACCACATTCCAAATAAGCCATATTTTGAAGTGGTACATTTAGATTCGCAGTTGAATTTGAGTAAAGCAGCGGAAATGGCAAATATGTCATTGCACGATTTCTTAACGCTCAATCCTGGTTTCAATAAATCAAAAACTGCTCCCGAAGGTTCTGGACCTAGACGCTTATTGATTCCTGTCGCAAAAGCGGAATCCTTCAAAGAGAATTTAGCGCAATTGCCATTTGAAGAATGGATTTCAGAAGGCTTCAATGCTGACAATGATGATGAAAGCACTGCAATTTATTTAGAAGCAAAGCCAGCAGCAGGCGAAGTAAGTCACAAAGTTAAGACTGTTGCAATTAAGACAGTTGATAAAGTTGCTACAAAACAAAGCGTTAAGGTCTTACTGACTGCAAAAAAATCGGATAAAAACGACAAAAAATCGGTTATTGCATCAAGTAAAAAACCTGACACAAAAAACACATCAAAAATCCCAACCAATCACATCGTTGCGATGGCTCAAAAGATTTCCTCGAATAACAAAGCGTTAGCAGAAAAAAGTAAAATTGTTGCGAAAGGTCAAAAACCTGCGGCGAAAACACCTGTTACCGTTGCGATCATCACAAAAAATACGTTACAAAATAAAAAATCTAAACACAGTTAGTTTAGTTTGGGCGGGTGATAAACCCGCCCTAATACGTTTCAAACGCATTTTTCACCCACTGCAAATCACCGTCCCCCAAAATCCCCACCACGTCAAAACGTATCGGTATCAACTCATCGTTTGGCAACGTATTCAAATAAACTTCTGTTGCAGCAATAATTTTCATTTGTTTTGAACGCGTGATACTTTCTAATGCAGAGCCAAATTTCGCATTTTTGCGATAACGCACTTCAACAATCACTAATGTTTTACCATCTTTCATAATCAAATCGAGTTCACCATAAGAACAACGAAAATTACGTTCTACCAGCGTCAATCCTTGTGCAATTAAAAAATCACAGGCGAGTTGTTCGGATTGTTCACCGCGTAGTAAGTGGGCGGCTTTGGATTTTGGTTTAAGATAGTCGTTCATAAATACTAACCGAGAAGAAAATGATTCAAGAAACAGGTAAGTTATACATTGTTGCCACGCCGATTGGTAATTTGGCAGACATTACGTTTCGAGCGATTGAAACGTTAAAAAGTGTGGATTTAATTGCCGCCGAAGATACGCGCCACGTCCGAATGTTACTGCAACATTATGGTATTAGTAATAAAGTCATTGCTTTGCATCAACACAATGAAGATAAAGCGGCTTTAGAAATTGTCGAAAAATTACGTTCAGGTTTATCAATTGCGCTGGTTTCCGATGCAGGAACACCGTTAATTAGCGACCCAGGAATGCCAGTAGTAAAAGCGGTTCATGAAGCAAATTTAACTGTCGTGCCAATTGTCGGGGCGTGCGCGTTAATTGCAGGTTTATCCGCAGCGGGTGTGGCGATTACGCCTTTTACATTTGAAGGATTTGTGCCACGAACATCCTCAGCACGAAAAACGTTTTTTTCGGAACGCGCCGCGATTTCGACAACGTGGGTTTTTTATGAATCGTGTCATCGAATTTTAGATTGCTTGCAAGATATGGTGGTGGTTTTAGAAGCAGGGCGTTCAATTGTGATTGCGCGTGAATTAACGAAATTACACGAAACAATTGTGAAATTGCCACTGGCTGAAATGGTTACATTAGTTGAAACCGATACAAATATGCAACGTGGTGAATTTGTAGTGATTGTTGAAGGTGCTGCGAAAATTGATGTTTCTGACAATACAATTACGCCTGCACAAGAACGAATTTTGAAATTATTACTCGCCGAATGTAGCGTCAAAAAAGCCGTCGATTTAACCGTTGAAATTACGGGCGGCAAAAAGAAGCCGATTTATCAAGCAGCGTTAGAATTCAGCAAATCAAATACTGTGTTAGACTAAGCGCGAAAGAGTTGGCTGGGCAGTCGCCGTTTTATTGTAATGATAGAAGGGAGGAAAGTCCGGACTCCATTGGGCAGAGTGCCAGATAATAACTGGGGGGCGTGAGCCTACGGAAAGTGCAGCAGAAAATATACCGCTAAATTCGTTCATCGAATCAGTAAGGTTGAAATGGTGCGGTAAGAGCGCACCGCGCAACTGGTAACAGGTGTGGCAGTGAAAACCCCACTCGGAGCAAGATCAAATAGGGGAGCATTCGTCCGCCCTGGCGGCTTTCGGGTAGATTGCTTGAGCGACAGAGTGATTTGTCGCCTAGATGAATGACTGTCCACGACAAAATCCGGCTTATAGGCTAACTCTTTCACCTATTTTTTAAAAACCTAAAGTAATTTATAACTAAACATGAATAAATTTTTGATATGACGTAGCATTTGTTTTTAGCTTAGTATCAAAAAATAATTTCTTATTAATATCACAAAATTTCTAACTGAAATCACCCTTGACTAAGCCCCATTTGAAATCTATAGTGAAGAAAATCTAACGCCCAATAGGGCTTTTTTATTGCTTTTTAACAACGGAAGAATTTGTTAATGATCCATTTATCCGTAATGCTCGAAGAAGCATTGCACCACATAAAATTAAAACTAGATGGTGTTTATATAGATGGAACATTTGGACGAGGTGGACACAGTAAACGCATTTTAGAATCTTTAGGTGAAAACGGTCGGTTAATCGCTTTTGACCGCGATGAAACTGCAATAAATTGTGAACACGCTCAACAACTATCGCAAGATTATCGCTTTAAATTAGTTCACGCCCCCTTTTCTGAAATGGAAAAAATTGTTACCGAATTAAATTTAAACGGAAAAATTGACGGAATTTTGCTTGATTTAGGCGTTTCTTCACCGCAACTTGACGACGAAACGCGTGGTTTCAGTTTCATGAATGACGGCGCACTGGATATGCGAATGGATTGCTCACAAGGTTTATCCGCAGCCGAATGGCTTGCACAAATCGATGAAAAAACCTTAATACACGTTTTATTTGACTACGGCGAAGAACGTTTTGCACGACGAATTGCCAATGCAATTGTCACAACAAGAATAACTCAACCCATTGAAACGACCCGACAATTAGCAAAATTGATTGAAGATACAATCCCTTTTCGTGAGAAACATAAACACCCTGCAACCCGTAGTTTTCAAGCTATTCGTATTGCGATCAATAACGAACTTGGTGAAATAGAATCCGTATTACAACAAACTAAAAATTTATTAAATTCAAATGGACGATTAGTAGTCATCTCATTTCATTCGTTGGAAGACAGAATCGTTAAACGCTTTATGCGCGATGAATCTGGAGTGAAGCGCAACGTTGGCAAATTACCGATTAAAGAAGCTGACATCGAAAAAGGTGTTTTAAACGTGTTAAGCAAAGCAATAAAACCGAGCGTTGACGAAATTGCACAAAATCCACGTTCGCGCAGTGCCGTTTTGCGTGTAGCAGAACGGGTTTGATTTTATGGTGCGTTTTTTGGGATTAAGTATGTTGGTTTCCATGTTGCTGTTATCGGCACTTATGGTGATTTATAAAAAATATAATTCGCGAATCATTTTTATCGAAATCCAAAAACAAGAAAAAGCTTTAGATCAATACGAAGTCACATGGGGACAATTACAACTCGAACTTACAACATTGGCAGAACAAAATCGCGTAGAACAAGTAGCCCGTGAGCAGTTGAAGTTAGTCATGCCTGCTCGTGAAAAAATAATTTATATCAAACCTTAATGAAGTATCGACGACATAAAAATGAAGCGACATTATTAACCCGCGACTATTCGATTCGTCGCCGTTGGGTTTTAAGTGCGATTATTACAGGGATGCTAGTTTTAATTGGCAAAGCCGTCGATTTGCAGGTTTTTGACAAAGAATTTTTACAAGAACAAGGTGATATACGTCACGTCAGCGAAGTCCCTGTTTTTGCTTATCGCGGTATGATTCGAGATAGAAACGGTGCGCCACTTGCAATCAGTACGCCTGTTGAATCTATTTGGATTAACCCACAAGAATTCAAACTTACAGCGACACGCCAACAAATTAAACATCTTAATCGCTTACTAAATTTAGATGATGGAAAAATTGAAGAATTTTTAACCGACCCACACAAACAATTTGCCTATTTAGCACGACAAGTAAGTCCAAATTTAGCGGAACAAGTGAAAAGTTTAAAATTGGCGGGGGTTTATTCTAATCGTGAATTCAAACGTTTTTATCCAACAGGTGGCGTAGCTGCACATTTAATTGGCTTCACAGATTTAGATGACAAAGGGCAAGAAGGTTTGGAAGCCGCTTATGATCATTTATTACGCGGAGTAGCAGGCAGTAAACGTGTCATTCGTGACGGAAAACGACAAATTATTGATGACGTTGAAAACATCAAAGAACCAATCTCTGGTAAAACGTTAGAATTAAGTATTGACCAAAGAATTCAGTATTTAGCATATCGAGAATTAGCACACGCGGTTTCTATCAATCACGCAAAGTCGGCTTCATTGGTGGTTTTAGACGCGAAGAACGGTGAAATTTTAGCTGCTGTGAATCAGCCATCTTTCAACCCGAATATGCGTAAAAGTTTAAAAGAGAATTTATATCGCAACCGAGCATTAACTGATGTTTTTGAACCTGGTTCGACCGTGAAACCGTTTGTTGTTGCGGCGGCGTTGGATGGACATTATGTGCGCCCTGATGAAATGTTTGAAACCAACGGCAGTTTTGAAATCGGCACGCACGTTGTCAAAGATGTTCACAATTACGGCACGTTGGACTTAACTGGCGTAATTAAAAAATCGAGCAATATCGCCGTCAGTCAAATGGCGTTGCGTATGCCACCGAAGTATTTTTGGGAAGTTTATCATCAGCTTGGATTTGGTGAATCCACCGCTTCGGGTTTTCCAACTGAAGCCAGCGGCAGCTTATTAGATTATGAACAATGGAAACCATTTGACCGCGCCACGCTTTCATTTGGTTATGGTTTAAGTTCGACAGCATTGCAATTAGCACGCTCTTACACAGCACTCGCCGACAACGGTATTTTACATTCAGTAAGTTTGTTTAAGCGCGACGAAGATCCTGAATCCAAACGAATTTTTACCAGTCGCACCGCAAAAAGTGTGCGTGCCATGATGGAAACGGTTATTCAAAAAGACGGGACGGCTTACGAAGCTCGAGTTGATGGCTACAGCGTTGCGGGTAAAACAGGGACAGTTAAAAAAGCAGGTGCAGGTGGTTACATTGAAAAAAGTTATTTTTCCGTTTTTGCAGGTATGGCTCCCGCAAGCAATCCACGTTTAATTATTGTCGTAATGATTGACGAACCTTCAGCAGGTCAGTATTACGGTGGGATTGTTTCCGCGCCCGTTTTTTCAAAAGTGATGAGTGGCGCGTTACGCATTCTCCAAGTTGCACCCGATCAGTCCGATAATATGCCAG
This sequence comes from Methylococcaceae bacterium, assembly GCA_037134135.1. GTDB lineage: Bacteria > Pseudomonadota > Gammaproteobacteria > Methylococcales > Methylomonadaceae > UBA10906. The sequence continues at coordinate 13,450 of JBAXMT010000022.1, forward strand.
TTTTGTTAATGGGTAAAAACTAATGAAAATTTCAAACTTACTCGATTTTGACAGCGATTTAAGCGTTTCAGGTTTGACGCTAAACAGCATTGAATGTGGCGAAGGATTCTTATTTATTGCATTGAAAGGCGCAAATCATCACGGTTTAAATTACGCAAAATCAGCGATTGAAAAAGGCGCGATTGCAGTTTTATTCGATAATGAAGATGCAAAATTAGCTGACGAAATTCTTGCCGATTTAGACGTTTTAAAAATTGGCGTTTCAGAATTAACGAAAAACTTAGGTGAAATTTCAGCTCGTTTTTATGGCGAACCTTCGCAAAAAATGAATATGATTGGCATTACTGGCACAAACGGCAAAACCTCGTGCAGCCAATTTTTAGCGCAAACGTTAGAAAACTGCGGCGTAATTGGCACAATCGGCTGGGGCAAGATCAATGAGTTAAAACAAACATTAAACACCACGCCCGATGCGTTAGCCGTTCAAAAAATGTTAGCCACGTTGAAAAATGACGGTTGCGAAAACGTGATAATGGAAGTTTCATCGCATGGTTTAGCGCAAGGTCGTGTGAATGGCGTGAAATTCAAAGGCGCGATTTTTACCAATTTCAGTCGTGACCATTTGGATTATCACGGCACAATGGCAGCGTATTTAGAAACAAAATTAAAACTATTCGACTCGCCGAATTTGGAATTTGCCGTTATCAATTTGGACGATGAAATCAGCGACAAAATCATTGCCTCGATTCCTGAAAATGTCGAAATTATTGGCGTTACCACGTCGGGAAAGCAATCGTCACGCGGTCAAACATTAAGCGCGGAAAACATAGAATTAAATTTAAGCGGCATTCAATGTGATGTATTTTGGCAAAATCAAAAACAACCGTTGCACGTTCCGTTAATCGGTAAATTCAATTTAGAAAATGTATTGTGTGTTTTAGCAACGATGATTTTTTTGGGCGTTGAACTCGAAGAATCAGCAAAACGTCTAACCCATTTAAAATCTGTAAATGGACGCATGGAACGTTTCGGCGGCGAAAATAATCAGCCGTTAATTATTGTCGATTACGCACATACCCCCGACGCGCTCGAAAAAGTTTTACACACTTTACGTTTACACACGCGTGGAAAATTAGGTGTCGTTTTTGGTTGCGGCGGAAATCGTGACAAAGGCAAACGCTCACAAATGGGACGTGTTGCCGAGGAATTTGCCGATTGGGTGATTATCACCGATGACAACCCGCGTTTTGAATCGAACGAAGACATTGTGCAAGATATTTTAGAAGGTTTTTCTATCAATGAAGCGGACATTATTCACGACCGTACTATCGCGATTCGCTGTGCAATCGAACAAACAACCGCGCAAGATTGCGTTTTAATTGCGGGTAAAGGTCACGAAGATTACCAAGAAATTAACGGCGAAAAATTACCTTTTAGCGACGTAGAATGTGTCAAAAAAATACTGGTGCAAGCATGATAAAAATGAATTTAAGCGAAATTACAAAAAATTTGAATGGCACATTGATAGGTGAAAATTCTGAAATTTTTGGCGTAAGTATTGACACGCGCACGTTGCAAACGGGAAATCTTTATATTGCAATTTCAGGTAAAAATTTCGATGGTCACGATTTTGTTGATTCTGCAAAAGACGCTGGCGCGGTTGCAGTTTTAACACACAAAAAATTAATAACCGATTTGCCACAAATTCTGGTTGAAAATACACATTCGACACTTGGAGAATTAGCCAAAATGTGGCGTGAAAAAATGCCAGCTCAAATCGTTGGTGTAACTGGAAGTAATGGCAAAACAACGACGAAAGAAATGCTTGCGGCGATTTTTAGCGTAAATAGTTCGGTACTTTTCACGCAAGGAAATTTGAATAACGATATTGGCGTGCCTTTAACATTGTTAAAACTTTCGCCTGAAAATCGTTTCGCTGTGATTGAAATGGGCGCAAATCATGTGGGCGAAATCGCTTATACCAGTAATTTAGCAAAGCCCGATGTTGTAATAATTACTAATGTTGGTGCAGCACATTTAGAAGGTTTTGGTGATTTAAATGGTGTGGCAAAAACGAAAGGCGAAATTATTGAAACGTTAAATTCAAATGGTGTTTCCGTTTTAAACCGCGACGATGTCTATTTTAATTATTGGCAAAACTTGGCTGGGAAAAGAAAAATTCGCTCGTTTGGTTTGCATGAAAATGCTGATGTTCGTGTTGAAAATATCGCTGTCAAAATTGAAAATCACCAATTTATAACTCATTTTGATTTGAGAACTACAGACGGTGAAATTCGGGTGAATTTACCACTTGCTGGAAATCACAATGTTTTAAATGCGCTTGCGGCAACGGCGGCAACTTTGGCGTTAGGGATTTCTCTTGAACAAATTAAACAAGGTTTAGAATCGATGTCGCCCGTAAAAGGTCGAATGCAATTTTTGCGCGGCAATTTGGGCAGCACGATTATTAACGATACTTACAACGCCAACACCGCATCATTACAAGCGGCGTTGGACGTTCTGCAAAAATGTGATGGTGAACATTGGGTGATTTTGGGCACGTTTGGCGAATTGGGCGACGACACTGAAACATTCCATTTTGAAATGGGTAAAACCTTAAAAAGCGTTGGCGTAAAACGTTTATTTGCCGTCGGTGAACTAACTCAACGAACTGTTGCGGCATTCGGTGAAAACGCTCAACACTTCGCATCACAAACTGAATTACTCGCTGCGTTAATTTCAGAATTAACTGGCAATGAAACCATTTTAATCAAAGGCTCAAGATCGCAACGTATGGAAAATATCACAGCCGCTTTAGTTGAAACCACAGGATTTTAAGTCATGTTATTTTATTTCGCCGATTACCTAACTAGCTTCGACAGCGGTTTTCACGTTTTTCGTTATTTGACGTTTCGCGCGATTTTGGCGGTACTAACTTCATTGATTATTTCATTTATGATTGGTCCATGGATGATTCGTAAGTTGAGTCGCGAAAAAATCGGACAAAGCATTCGTGAACTTGGTCCGCAAAGTCATTATGAAAAAGCGGGAACACCAACGATGGGTGGCGCGTTAATTTTGGTGGCGATTACGATTACAACTTTGTTGTGGGCAGATTTAAGCAATCGTTACATTTGGGTCATTTTGTTGGTAACGCTCGGTTATGGCGTAATTGGATTCATTGATGATTATCGCAAAGTGATTAAAGGCAATAGTGACGGGCTTTCGGCACGTTCAAAGTATTTATGGCAATCGATTATTGGATTTACAGCGGCATTATTTTTATTCAAAACAGCAACTTTGCCTGCTGAAACACAATTGATTGTGCCATTTTTCAAAGATGTTTTCTTTGATATGGGTTGGTTTTACGTTGTGTTTGTTTATTTTGTGATTGTTGGCACTAGCAACGCAGTAAATTTAACCGACGGACTAGACGGTTTAGCGATTATGCCAACAGTGATGGTGGCGACAGGTTTAGGTGTGTTTGCCTATTTATCAGGACACGCCACGTTTTCGCAGTATTTAGCGATTCCCTCTTTGCCACACGCGGGCGAATTAGTGATTTTTTGTGCCGCATTGGTCGGTGCAGGTTTAGGTTTTCTGTGGTTCAACACTTATCCTGCAATGGTTTTTATGGGTGATGTAGGCGCATTATCTTTAGGCGCAGCATTAGGTGTATTAGCAGTTTTAGTTCGTCAAGAAATCGTATTAGTCATTATGGGTGGCGTATTTGTAATGGAAACGTTATCCGTGATGATTCAAGTAATTTCCTTCAAGACTACGGGAAAACGGGTTTTCAGAATGGCACCGATTCACCATCATTTTGAACTCAAAGGCTGGCCCGAACCGCGTGTAATTGTACGTTTTTGGATTATCACCGTGATTTTGGTGTTGATTGGTTTGGCGACGTTGAAGTTGAGATAACTTTTAAAATTAAAGAGAAATTTATTATGAAAAAATTAGCACTTTTACTTGCAATGTCTGGTGTTTCGTTTGTGGCAAATGGCGCGGAAACATTGATGATAGAAGCGACTTACCAAGAATCAATAACAAGAAGCGTAGGAGCAGCGACGACTCCTGGAGAGTCATCAACTCACTATGAAGCAAATTGCAAAATATATGACAACGGAAAAGCAATTGTTAATTTAAACAAATATGATTATGACGATGCTGCTAACCCAATGTTTAACACTAAATTCAAAAAAAATGTTAAAACGATTATCTCAACAAGTGCAACATTCAAAACAGATAAAGCATTTTTGAAAGAAACTGTAGATGAAGCTGAAGCGGCTGGCAGCGAATATCCAGCTTATGAGTCATCTAATCATGAATTTTTTGTTTATAAAAATAAAAATAAGATGAAAGTGTATCCATCAAGAATGAACGGATTAAAAAAATTGGATTTAGTTTTAATCGCAATGTGTGATCAACAGGGATTAAAAGAGGCTGTTCTCGGATGTAACATACCTGGTTCTTGTTATTTTAGTTAATTCAAATTTTGCCTTATTTATTGCTAATTGAGATAAACACACGTGCCAAACATCTTAAAAGAAAAATTCAATTTAACAGCTGATTCTAAAATCATCGTCGTGGGTGAAGGTATTACGGGAGCGTCTGTTGCCAATTTTTTGCAAGCGCAAGATTTGCCTTTTTCAATCGTTGACAGCCGCAATAATGCGTTCACATTTGAAACTTTCAAAGGGGCGACACATTTAATCGTTAGCCCTGGCGTTGCGCTTTCTGAACCAACCATTTCATCAGCTTTAAATTCTGGCGCAAAACTCGTTAGCGATATTGATTTATTTGCAGCGGTTGTAAATGTGCCAATCGTTGGAATCACAGGTGCAAATGGTAAAAGCACCGTCACAACAATGCTGGGTGATATGGCGCGGGCTTGTGGAAAAAATGTCGGCGTAGGTGGAAATTTAGGCAAACCAGCTTTAGATTTGCTCGACCCGAAAGCTGATTTGTATGTTTTAGAATTATCGAGTTTTCAACTTGAACGCTCACACATTTTGAACGTAGCGGCGGCAACGGTTTTAAACATTTCAGCCGACCATTTAGATCGTCACGATGATTTGGAAAATTACGCGCAAGCTAAACAAGTCATTTTCAGCGGTGACGGAGTAATGGTTTTGAATCTTGATGATGAAATGGTCTTTGCAATGCGCGATGATTCGCGCAAAACGCTGACTTTTTCAATTAAACAAAAAGCCGATTTTTATTTAGCTAACAATAATTTAATGCACAGCGAAAACGTGTTGATGTCGCTTGCTGATTTTCCGCTCGAAGGCAAACACAATGCCGCAAATGCGCTTGCAGCTTTTGCATT
>JBAXMT010000023.1:0-18188 GCA_037134135.1 Methylococcaceae bacterium
GTAATGATTCGGGGATATTTGCCGCGCCCGAACGTCGAATATCATCCGCACTAATCACAAACACAGGCGCAGCCGTTTTTGATAAAGGCTTTTCACTTTTTGTAGAAATAGAAACATTCTGTTCCATCAATTCTTCTACGCTCATATCGAGTATCGCGTCCATTTCTGAATCTGCTGCACGCGCTGAACACATCATAAACAACGTTGTGAGAAGTGATAGGTGTAAGGTAACTTTTTTCATATAAATTCACGGAGCAAATAACAAACAAACAGCCAAAATCGTTTCCCACACGTCGCCAGATTCTTGACCTTTTGCTTGTCTATCGGCTTTTGCACTGAGCGTTAAAATTTCAAATAACTGATTGTGCGACAAACGTTTTAAGGCTTTATCGACCAAGCCGACACGCTTATCCCAAATCTGATTGTTGCGAAAAACCATGTCTTTGCTTTTGCCGCTGCTTAATTCGAGATGCACTTTACAGAGCGTCCGAGCTTCGCGCATTAAAGCCCAAAGGACAACAGGCGGGGCAATGCCTTCATTTCGCAAACCTGCCAATACTTTAAAAATTCGATTCACATTTGCTGCCAAAATCGCATCAATCAATTTAAAAACGTCGTAACGTGAACTGTCAGCAACCACGTCGAAAATTTGGTCTTTTGTTAAAATACTTGCGCCGTAGAGAACATAAAGTTTTTCGATTTCTTGTGCGGCGGCAAGTAAATTCCCTTCAACTCGTTCAGCCAATAACGCAAGTCCAGCGCGGTCTGTATTTAAACCTCGTTGTTGCAAACGATTTTGTAACCACTGTAATAATTCATCACCTTCAAGCGGTTTAACCTGAATGGTCACGCCAACTTTATCAACCGCTTCAAACCATTTTGTTTTCATGGCGGCTGCATTTAATTTTCCGCAAGTAATCAACAAAACCGTATCAGCGGGTAATTTTTCACAATATGAAATTAATGTTTTCGCGCCTTCATTACCAAAATTCGCGGTTGGAACGCGCAAATCAATCACTTTTTTGTCGCCAAAAATTGACATGGATTGTGAAGACGTTGTGATTTCAGACCATTCAAAACCCGTATCTGTTGAAAAAATCTCACGCTCTAAAAAACCAGCCTGTTTTGTAGCTTGCCGAATTGAATCTGCCAATTCCACGATTTGTAATGGTTCGTCACCACTAATTAAATAAACCGAGCCAAGATTTTTTTGTAATGATGCAACGAGTTGTTCAGGTTTTAAGCGCATTATTTTTCACTTTTCGCTAACGTGAAACGCACTTGATTTAAAAGTGTTCGTATAACTTGTTGTGTCATTTCCGCACGCAAAACATTTTCTTCATTATCGCGTGCCAAAATTGCCTGTTGATCGTTGTAATAATCACGGCGAATTTCTAACGGTTGACGCGGTAATAACACGACATTTTTGGGTGTGCTAAGTTCGTATTCAACCTGATAAATCAATTCATATTCATTAGTTTTACCGCGTTCACTTAATGAAACGCCACGTCGGCGAAATTGTTCATCGAATAATGTAATCACCATGCTGGCATTTTCGCGTGATACAAGTTGAGCGTGTGCCGTTCTTAATTGCAGCAACATTTGATCGCGCAAAGCAGGTGTACCGCCTTCGAGATAAACATTTTTCAATTCAGCAGGTAACGATTCACCGCCGCGTGCATGGAAACCACACGCAGTTAGTGTAACGGTCAATAATAAAAGTAACAGTGTGTTTAAGCGGGAATACATCATGATTTTCAATTGAGTTTTGAGATTTTTTGCGCGTGTCGAACGGCTGAACACGAGCGACGAGGAATATATGAATGGAGGAAATACACAGCAAAAAAGAGGGCAAAAAATCGCCCTCTTTTTAATTTTAAAAATTAAACTGTTTCAGACAATATCGTCAAAACAGCTTGAACTTTTTCAGCCGCTTCTAATCCTAAATGCGTTAAATAACCACCGTCTTCATGGTCAACTAATCCTTTATGGAATAATCGTGCAGTCGCTTCAATGACAGCAGAATCTGCATCTTTGTGAACTTTAATTCCTTCTTGTGTACTGGTTAAATTGTAACGTGCTAACACATTCAATTCGTCTACTAATGCTTGGGTGTACAACATGGTAAATCCTCTTTATTAAAAAAATAACACTAAAAAATAACAGCAGTTTTAATTCTAGCCTTCACATATTCTTACTGCAATGTAATTTTAGCTAAACCTGCACAGATGCTAGAGCTTCTAGCTGTTTGGCTAACAAGATTTGAATTCCTTTATTCGCTAATTCTAATAACGCATCGAGTTCATCTTTACGAAACGCATGACCTTCTGCGGTTCCTTGAATTTCAATGAACGCACCAGCATCATTCATGACGATGTTCATATCCGTTTCTGCATTGCTGTCTTCGTCATAATCTAAATCTAAAACAGGTTCACCATTAAAAATCCCAACTGAAACGGCTGCAATTTGTCCGTGAATCGGATTAAATTTAATTTGTTTACGCGCCAACATATTTTGAACAGCAAGACATAACGCGACATAACCGCCTGTAATCGCTGCCGTGCGCGTACCGCCATCGGCTTGCAAAACGTCACAATCAATCGTAATCGTTTGTTCACCTAACGCTTTCATATCCATGACAGCGCGTAATGAACGTCCAATCAAACGTTGAATTTCTAAAGTTCGCCCGCTTTGTTTACCTTTACTTGCTTCGCGACTCATTCGGCTATGTGTTGAACGTGGCAACATTCCATATTCTGCCGTCACCCAACCTTCGCCTTTACCTTTTAAAAAACGCGGCACGCTTTTATCTACGCTGGCATTACACAATACTTTGGTGTCGCCAAATTCAATTAAAACTGAACCTTCAGCGTGTTTGGTATAACCACAAGTCAGTTTGATTTCTCTTAATTGCGCGGCATCGCGTCCACTCGGTCTCATCGATTTAGTTCCTCAAAATAAAGTTGTTGCACAGTATAACGTATAACGATGGCGCGTGAACGCAGAGTTAAAAGGTGCAAGCCTCGTCACGCACGGTTAGAATGGTGCTTACTTCTTTATCAAAAATATAGGAAAAAAAATGATTAAAAGTATGACAGCGTTTTCAAATGGTGAAATGGAATTAGGTGATTTAACGGTGAATTGTGAATTGCGAACGGTGAATCATCGTTATTGCGATATTACACTCAAAATCCCTGACCGATTACGGTTTATCGAAGGCGACGCACGCAGCATTATTAGCGGAAAAATCAATCGTGGAAAAATCGAATGCGCGTTAAGTTACAAAAAACAAAACCGTGATGGACAATCATTTAACATCAATTTGGAAGCTGTCGCCGCGTTGTTAAAAGCAACGCAACAAATTGAACATCTTATGCAATCTCCTGCTCAATTTTCGGCGTTGGACATTTTGGCATTACCCGCTATTCAAAATGAAAACAGTGTTGATAGGCAATTATTGCACGATGGTTTGGTGACGTTAATTCAGCGCACACTTACGCAATTGATTGAAACTCGTGAGCGTGAAGGTCGGCAACTTGGCGCATTGATTGAAGAACGCTGTTACAAAATGCAAACATTTGTCACGCAAGCCGCACAACGAATGCCTGAAGTTCTCATCAACATTCGCACGAAATTACAAGAGCGCGTAACAGAATTAGTGGCAAATCCAGACCCCGATCGCCTTGAACAAGAGTTGGTGCATTTGACACAAAAACTCGATATTGCCGAAGAATTAGACCGTTTGAATACGCACATCAACGAAGTGTTACGGATTGTAAAACAAACCGAACCCGTTGGCAGACGCTTGGATTTTTTGATGCAAGAAATGAATCGCGAAGCAAACACACTTGGCTCGAAAGCTGCTGATATTGAAATGACCCAAATCGCGATTGAACTAAAAGTGTTAATTGAACAAATGCGCGAGCAAATCCAAAACATTGAATAACATTATGAAACCCACCACTATTTTTAATTACCCATTATTTTCTTTAGGCTTTAGAACCTTCTTTTTGCTTGCTGGTTTTGCTGCATTAGCGTTATTGATTATTTGGCAAGCCATAACACAAGGCTCAATCAGTCATTCAGCTTATTTTACAAGTACTTATTGGCACGCTCATGAAATGCTGCTTGGTTACACTGTTGCGGTAATTTCAGGTTTTTTACTCACAGCCGTCAGTAATTGGACGGGTAAAATCACGTTGCAAGGTGAAGCGTTATTCGGTTTGAGTTTGTTATGGTTGTATGGGCGAATTTTACCGTTTTATGCAGGTTCGTTACCCGATGCGTTGATTGCGTTGGTGGATTTCGCGTTTTTACCTGTGCTGATTTACGTCGTTGCGAACACATTAATTCGTACGAAAAATTATAAAAATTTATTGTTTGTCGGCTTGTTGACGTTGTTAATGTTGGGCAATGGTTTGATTCACGCACAAATGTTGGCTATTTGTCAAAATAGTGCAGCGATTGGAATTCAAATCGTAATTGCAACAATTGTACTGATGATTTTAGTAATTGCGGGTCGTGTATTTCCCTTTTTTACTGAAAAAGGATTGAAAGGTATTCTAATTCCCCGTAATTCATTGCTCGATGCGTTAGCGATTGGCAGTGCGGCATTATTATTCACGCTCCAATTAGTTGGTATTTCAGGCACATTTTTAGCGTTAACAGCGTTAATTACGGCGATATTAAATGGCTGGCGATTAGCAAGTTGGTTCGTGTTTAGAATTTGGTTTGTACCATTATTGTGGGTCTTATATTTAGGTTATGGTTGGTTGATTTTAGGTTTTATTTTTACTGCGTTTGCAGAGTGGAAAATGATTTTGCCGTCGTTAGCGTTACACGCTTTTACGGTAGGAGGAATTGGTGTTTTGACATTGGGCATGATGGCGCGAGTGTCATTAGGTCACACAGGGCGCACGATGAAAGCCTCGAATGCAATTACGATAGCGTTTGTTTTCATGAACGTGGCTACGTTATTTAGAGTAATTTTGCCTGCCATCATTGTCTCGTGGTCTAGCGTGTTAATTTATATTTCAACATTAGCTTGGTTGGCAGCATTTGCATTATTTATTTTTGTTTATGCACCAATGCTTCTTGGTAGGGGAATTGAGCGAATTTAATCTCAGTGAGACCTGACAGGGTAAAAAAAAACCGCCTTTCGGAAAATCAAGAGGCGGTTTTTTTGTGTTGTTTAATCGCGTAACAACTCGTTAATGCCTGTTTTGCTGCGTGTACGTTCATCGACTTGTTTGATAATTACCGCGCAATACAAGCTGTAAGAACCATCGGCAGAAGGTAAGTTACCAGAAACAACAACTGAACCTGCTGGAATGCGTCCGTAAGTCACTTCGCCCGTCATGCGGTTGAAAATTTTGGTACTTTGACCAATATAAACGCCCATCGAAATCACACAACCGTCTTCTACAATAACGCCTTCAACCACTTCGGAACGTGCGCCGATAAAGCAGTTGTCGCCAATAATGGTTGGATTCGCTTGCAACGGTTCTAACACGCCACCAATTCCCACGCCGCCTGACAAATGCACATTTTTACCGATTTGAGCGCATGAACCGACCGTCACCCAAGTATCGACCATCGTGCCGCTATCGACATACGCGCCAATGTTGACGTAAGACGGCATTAAAATTGTGCCAGATGCAATGAATGAACCGTGACGTGCGACGGCATTTGGTACAACTCGAACACCAGCCGCAGCAAAATCGGCTTCGCTGTAATTTGAAAATTTGCTTTCAACTTTGTCGTAATAACGGGTATTGCCGCCATCCATCATGCGGTTTTCATTGATTCTGAACGATAACAAAACCGCTTTTTTCAACCATTGATGTGTCACCCAATCGCCGTCAATTTTTTCAGCGACGCGCAATTTGCCGCAATCGAGTAAATTTAATGTTTCAGTGACGGCTTCGCGGACTTCTGTCGTTGCGTTTGCTGGTGTGATTTCAGTGCGAATTTCAAATGCTGCGTTAATGATATTTTCTAAATTGGTCATGATTATTTTTGTAAGTTATTAATGAAATTTTTAATACGTTTCGCCGCTTCAATACATTCTGCAAGTGGCGCGACTAAGGCAATTCTAACATGATTCGCCGCTGGATTTACGCCCGCAAACTCACGCGATAAAAAACTTCCAGCCAAAACAGTGACGTTTTCTTGAGCAAAAAGCTGTTGCGTAAAATCGGTATCCGAAATCGATGTTTTGAGCCAAATATAAAAGCTCGCGGGTGGTTTTTGAATCGTGCAAACGTCACTCAAGATTTCAACAAATGCTGCAAATTTTTCACGGTACAAACGACGATTTTCAACAACGTGCGCTTCATCTTGCCACGCCGCAATGCTGGCATATTGCGTCGGAACTGACATCGCGCAACCGTGATAAGTTCTATAAGCGAAATAACTTTTCAAAATTTCTGCATCGCCCGCAACAAATCCCGACCGCAAACCCGCACAATTTGAACGTTTTGACAAACTGTGAAACACCACGCAACGCTTGAATTCACTATTACCCATTTTCGCCGCAACTTCCAAAAGTCCAACGGGCGGATTCGCTTCATCGTCGTACAATTCGCTATAACATTCGTCTGATGCAATGATGAAATCGTATTTTTCAGCGAGTTCTAAAACGGTTTCAAAATCTACCTCGCTCATCACCGAACCGCTTGGATTTGCGGGCGAACAAATGTAAAGCAGTTGGCAACGTTCCCAAACGTCAGCAGGAACGGCGGCAAAATCAGGCAAATAATTCGTTTCTGCCGTGGTGTTTAAAAAATACGGTTCTGCGCCCGCCAATAAAGCCGCGCCTTCGTAAATTTGATAAAACGGGTTTGGCATGACAACGAGTGGATTTTTTGTCGCATCAATCACACATTGCGCGAATGAAAATAAGGCTTCGCGTGTACCGTTCACGGGTAAAACTTGGGTTTCAGGATTTACATCACAAGCAAACCGTTTGCCCAACCAATCGGCAATCGCTTCGCGTAATTTTGGAATACCTTTAGTGGTCGGATAATTTGAAATGCTATTGAGATTTTCAATCAAAACGTCTTTTATGAATTGTGGTGTAGCGTGTGCGGGTTCGCCAATTGACAAAGTAATCGGCGATTTATTCACGGGTGGCGTAATACCATTTTTTAATTGCGCGAGTTTTTCAAACGGATACGGGTGTAAGTTTTTTAAATTTGGATTCATGGTTTATCGACACTTTGGAATTTTGCCAGCGGCTTGCGCTTGTTTAAAAAGCTCTAACGCTTTCGGCATGTGTTCTTGTAATTGCTGAATGCGCGTGGCGTGTGCGGGATGGGTAGACATAAATTCCATCGGTTGATTTTGCGCGGCTTGTGCCATTTTCTGCCACAATTTCACGCTGTCTTCTGGATTAAAACCTGCTTTTGCCATTAAATCCACGCCAATCATATCGGCTTCGCTTTCGTGCGTGCGACTGTACGGCATCAAAACGCCGTATTTTGCACCCAATCCCAAACCGCCCATGATTAAAGGATTTTGCCCGAGTTCAGTTTGCTGAATCATGCCCATTCCTTGTTGTACCAACGTTTCTTGCGACGCACGTTCATTACTGTGTCGTGCCATAACGTGTCCGACTTCGTGACCCAAAACCGCTGCGAGTTGATCTTGGTTATCGACCAGTTCCATCATGCCCGTATGAACGCCGATTTTCGCACCTGGCAACGCAAACGCATTGAGCGTTTTATCATCAAAAACGACGACTTCCCAACTCTGCCCCATGCCGCGTGTGAGTTCAGTTACGATACATTGAGCGGTTTGGTTGTATTGTGTTTCACCGCTAATCGGTTTTTCTTTTTTTAGTTGGTCAAATGCTTGTAAACCCATTTGGCTCATTTGTGCGTCTGGCATAAAAATTAGCTGATTACGTCCTGTTGGGCTAGTTGCACACGCAGTTAAACTACTAATTATCAAAACGATACCTAATTTTTTAAACATTTCTCAACCCTTTAGAAATTTGTGATTTTGCATTTAACGCAAGCCTATTTCAGTAACAATCACATCAATGCCGCTTTGTTTTAATCGCGCTCGAATCGTGCTGACACTGCTCATTTGTGCATAAGGTCCCATTTTGATGCGATGATAAATTGTTTCACCAACCTTGCCCTTTTCAACTCTCGCTTCAATTCCCATTGCTTCTAAATTTGCTCGCATTTTTTCAGCATCAACAAAATTTTTAAATGAACCTGCTTGCATCATATAAGTTGCAGATGATTTTGCGGAATTTTCTGTTGGGATAGTTTGTGATGGCGTGGTATCAACCGAATCAATTGGCATTTCAGCGGGTTGAGTAACTACTTCTGCATGAGTTCGAGTCATGATTTCATGTTCTGGAATAACGACTTCTTTTTCTTGCAAAATGGTGTAAAACTCAAATTGCGGCGCGTCACCATTTGCTAACTCTGTAGCCACTTCTGGCGGAAGTGAATCGGGCTGTTGCTCTAATTTTTCAACCATTTCTGATGATAAACCTGCTGCAATTTCGGGCTGAACGACTTGCACAACAGAAGCAATAACGGGGTTTTGCGGTAAATGTTGTTTAAGTTTTTTTAAACCATTACTTTTTAAATACACGCAGAAAACCACGAAGCCAATTAATAAGCCAGTTATAAACATCCACTTAAACGCCCCCCCTGATTTTTCAGGCGGGCGTTGACGATTATTTCTATTTTTATTATTTCGATTAGACATTTACATTGCTTCAGGTGCGCTAATGCCTAATAACGTCAAGCCATTTGCTAAAACTTGTCGCACCGATGTAATCAAATTTAACCTTGCATTTCTTACTGTGTCGCTTTCGACGATGAATTGATGAGCGTTGTAATAAGTATGGAAATCAGTTGCTAATTCGCGCAAATAATTGATGAGCAAATGCGGTTCATATTGCGTCGCTGCCTTTTCAATCACTTCGGGATAACGCGCCAAAGTCGTTAATAAAGCCGTTTCGTGTTCAGCATTTAATTCTGCTAAATTCGCCATACCTAATGCTACATCTTGGGTAAAACCTTTTTCGCCGAGTTGACGGAATACGCTGCAAACTCTGGCGTGCGCGTATTGAACGTAAAAAACAGGATTTTCGTTTGATTTGGATTTGGCGAGTTCTAAATCGAAATCCATGTGTTGCTCGCTGCGACGCATCACATAGAAAAAGCGGGCGGCATCTTTGCCAACTTCATCGCGTAATTCGCGCAAAGTCACAAATTCACCTGAACGCGTGGACATTGACACTTTTTCTTCGCCGCGCCACAAGCTAGCAAATTGCACGAGCAACACATTTAATTTTGTCGCATCTGCACCTAAAGCGATTAAAGCCGCTTTCACACGCGGAATATAGCCATGATGATCTGCTCCCCAAATATCGATTAGCACATCAAAACCACGTTCCAATTTATTCCAATGATAAGCAATATCGGAGGCAAAATAAGTCGGTTGACCGTTGTCACGAATCACAACGCGGTCTTTTTCGTCGCCCAATTCGCTGGATTTAAACCAAATCGCGCCGTCTTTTTCATATAAATAATTATTTGCTTTTAAAACAGCTAAGGCTTTGTCGATGGAACCGTCGTCCATCAATGAACGTTCTGAAAACCATTGATTGTATGTCGTGCCGAATTCAGCTAAATCGTCTTTGATGTCGCTTAAAATGTCATTCAAACCCGTATCGAAAACCACACGATAATCGGCATTTAATAATTCTTTGGCGCGTGAAATGAGCGCGTCGATATAAATTTCTTTGTCGCCACCTTCGGGTTCATCGAGCGGTAAATTCGCAAAAACAATTTCGCTTGAATGGGCGAATTTTTTGCCGTATTCATCAACTAATTCTTGAGCAATATCTCGCACATATTCGCCGCGATAAGCGTTACTTGGGAAGGTAAATGTTTCGCCGCAGGCTTCTAAATATCGTAACCAAACGCTGGTCGCCAAAATATCCATTTGTCGCCCCGCATCGTTGACGTAATACTCACGATGAACGTCAAAACCTGTTGCGGTTAGTAAATTTCCAACCACAGAACCATAAGCTGCGCCACGTCCGTGTCCAACGTGCAACGGACCTGTGGGATTTGCAGATACAAATTCAACTTGCACTTTTTTACCCGCGCCAATTTGGCTTAAACCGAATTTTTCACCAGCGGCGTGAATGTCTTGAATAACTTGATATTGCGCGTTGGGATTCATGAAAAAGTTGATAAAACCTGCGCCAGCAATTTCAACTTTCAAAATGGCTTCATTCGTTGGCAACGCGGCAATAATTTGTTCGGCAAGTTGGCGTGGATTTGTTTTTGCGGACTTAGCTAACATCAACGCGATATTTGTAGCAAAATCGCCGTGTGCAGTATCACGGGTGCGTTCGATATGTACAGTAGGATTTAAATCAGCGGCTAATATATTTTGCGTTTGCAAAGCCGCGATGGCTTGAGAAATAAAGGTTTCGAGTTGTTTTTTCATTGCGTTGGAAATAGTCTAAAAATTAGGGCGCATTATCCATTAAAGCCGTCAAATTATCCATTCTCATGATTCAACTTCGTTTGTGCGCGTTCTCGTTCCGTTTGAGCGACTTTATCGCGTAAATAAACGGGTTGCGCGAATTCAGCCTCAACACTTAAACCACGTTGAAAACCATAAACGCCTAGCGTTGCAATCGTGCTAGATTGCGGTAAAGCATCACTTTCAATTTGAGAGACGAATCCTTCTGTTTTTACTAACAATTCATCGTGATAAACGCGCCACCCCGAACCAATTCCAATAGCAGATTTTTGGGGGAATTCAATTTGTGAAACAGGTAAAACCGCTTCTTTGCCAACTAACTCCATAAAACCATCTGAATTTCGTTCATAAACGCCCCAAAAAATTTCACCAATTCGGGCATCCATTGCAATAAAAGCAAGTTCGGGTAAAAAATTCTGTGCTAGTGCCGCTAACGTTGAAACTGGGACAACGGGTAAATCTGCACCAAATGCCAAACCTTGAATCACGCCCGTTGAAATTCGTAACCCCGTAAATGAACCAGGTCCACAGCCAAATGCAAGTGCGTCAAGTTGCGATAATGTTAATTCTGCTTCTGCGAGCAAAGACTCAACCATTGGTAATAACAACTTGGTGTGTGTTTTTGGCGCGATTTCAAAACGTTGAAGAATTTCCCCGTCGATAAATAATGCGGCAGAACAGGCTTCAGTTGATGTGTCGAGAGCAAGTAGTTTCATGAAATTTTTTGTCTTTAATGATGAATGATTTTTAATAATGACAATGCTAAAGCGTCTATAATTTAGGTACAACGTTTATCGACATTGAAGATGTCTGATTTCGATTTTATAACTTTAATTTTTACAGCGAGTTTTTACGATGATTAAATATTTTTTAGAGGCTACAGATCGCACTCTGACTGTCAATGAGAGCAACGGAAATGTCTATGGTGCTACGGGTACTCAAACCCTGATGGTTAAATCAGGCGCAACTAATATCAAAGCGGATACAAATATCGAAAATTTTTATTTTGATAGTTCCATTAGTTCTTATAAATTTCAACAATCTGGAACCAGCTTACAAGTTTTTGACAATAACAATCAGTTGCTTATTGATCTTGGCGTTAGAGATTCAGCCGTTACACCAACGGGATTGACATTTGCAAATGGCACAGTTCAAGCAACTATTTCAGCAGATGCAACTGGAGCGCATATCAAAGTAGGAAGTGTTCTTGTAGACAATAAAACGCCAACCGCGATAGCAAATCTTAATAGCGTTGATGTCACAAGTGCGTCTGGTTCTATATTTACCATGACATCTAATTCAATTGGAACACCAACCGCCGAAGGCAAATCAATTACATTCACGGTAACTCCAGTGTTGGTAAGTAAAGCCACAACCTTGAGCGTTGACATGAAAGGTCAAGCTTTAAATAGCGTTTTAGCTACAACTACAGCAGAAGATTTTGGTTTTTCAACACCAATTGTTTTTAATCCAGGTGATACTGCATCAAAACAAATTACAGTTGTTGTTAACAATGATGGCTTTGCAGAAGGAATGGAGGCCTATAAAGCACGATTAATCGATGAAACGGGTAATGAAAAAACAACCGTTGTAGGTACGATCATCGATGGTTTACCTGTTCTAAATTTTGCCGCAAATAAAAGTACAGTTAATGAAGGTGGTGATAGTGTTAATTTTACCGTTACTTCTGATATGAACGCTCCCGCTGGTGGAATTGCTATCCCTTACAGCTTAAATGTTAGTGCGGCAACGACGGGCGTTGATATTAGCGTCAGTCCAGCAAGTGGTACGATTACAATTCCAGCGGGTTCAAAAGTAGGTGTATTAAAACTTCAAACAAAATCCGATGATGGTGTAGTTAAATCACCTGAAAATGTTGTTGTCACACTTACACAGCCTAATAATGCAGTATTCAACACAAATACTGCGACTGCAACAACAACGATTGTTGATACAAGTGTTGTGATTGAGCCAAATAAATTCTTTTTCTCTGGCTCATCATCTGTTAGTGAAGGGGGGAAAGCCGTTTACACTATTAGTCACACACCGATTACGGGAGCATCTATCACAATCCCATATACCGTTAGTGGTACCGTTAACAGCAGTGATTACATAACAACTAATCCATCTCCAATTACTTTTAATGCTGGTGATACTACGAAAACGATTGAATTCCCAATTGCTGCGGATTCGACTTCAGAAGGTAATGAAACATTCATTGTTACGTTAGATCCAAAGTATTTGATTTCAGATAGTATTGCGTCTGGTCAAAATTCAATCAATACAACCGTTTTTGATAATAGCCCTTCAAATACTTCATTAAAATTAACACCAATTATCGAAACAATTATAGGTTCTGGTGGTAACGATTTTATTTCTGCTTATATTGATGCAAGCGGAAATTCTGACACCTTAAATGCAGGCGATGTAATCAATGCAGGTGGTGGAACCGATGACACATTATTTATTACTACTGACGGTGCAGATGCTGGGGCATTACCAGCAGTCACTATTTCTGGCGTTGAAATAATAAATATCCACGAAACGGGTGGCGTAGCTGGTAACTATAATTTATCAGTAATTTCTGGGCTTTCGACTGTTGTTAACAATGCGAGTAGCGATGACATAACGTTTAATCTTGCTCCCAGCACAAAACTAATCGTTCAAGGTAATGCTGTTAGTACAAACGGAAATACTACATTTAATAATTCCAGTGATTTAACGCTGAAAGATGGTGTTAATGGTGGCAATATCACACGCACAGTTACAGGTGTATCTACATTCACCATCAATTCGGTTGGTTTACAGGAAAACATCGTTGACACACTTGATTTAGATTCTGCTAATTCACTTACTTCTTTGACAATTAACGCATCTTCCAATTTGAAGGCAACCTTATCAAACGATTATGTAGCAGGAACAACCGTTACTGTCACAGGCACGGCATCTAAAGTTGATTTGTCAGGTTCTGCTTTGTCATCGGCAATTACAACTGTTAACGCATCTGCTTTTGCAGGTGGTGTTTTAATGCAAGTTAATCAAAGTGATAAAATACCAGACACTGCATTCACTGGTGGAAGTGGTAATGACACGCTTGATATTGGAAAAGTGTTATACAACACAACGATAAGTATCAATGGCGGCAATGGTATGGATACCTTAAAAGTGGCTGATCAAAACACATTAAGTCTGAAAACATTTGCCAATATCAGTAATTTTGAACGGTTAGAACTTTATGATGATGACGATGGAAGTGTGGACAGTTTTGATGTTTCGTTATTGAAAGGTATTTCAACTATTCAACTCGATGTTGATTCTATTGGCGATGGTTATAGCGTAAATAATTTGTCTGCTGACCAAGCAAAGAATGTCATTATTGCTGGAAATCAAACTGTTGCACCTACGTTTAATATCAACAATGCGCTACTCATTGGTAACATTGATACGTTAGGTTTAACAATTGATGCAGGTGAAACAGGAAATGGCGTGGCTCTTTCTGGAATGAACGCGCCTGGGGTTGAATTGATTGATGTGAATGCCGTTGATAGTTTTACCGCGACAAGTTTAATTGGATTACCCGCGTTGGCGATAATGACAATTTCTGGTCGTGGCGACATCAATTTAACGACAGATAAATTACCACTCAATTTAAATAGCACAATTGATGCAACCGCTTCCACAGGCATGATTACTGTTAATGCTAGTTTAGCAACGACGAATGGTATGTTGATTAAAGGTAGTTTGCGCCAAGCCAATTTTTTAACGGGTTCGGCACAAGCTGATTTATTAACAGGTGGTGCAGGTGCCGATGTATTTAATGGTGGTGATGGTGCGGATACATTAAATGGTGGTGCAAATGCTGACATTTTAAACGGCGGTGCAGGTAGCGATATTATCAATGGCGGTGCAGGAGCAGATTTAATCAATGGCGGTGCTGGTATTGATACATTAATCGGTGGTAGCGGTGACGATTTATTTGTTTATGCAACAATGGCAGATTTGTTAGATTCTGTTAGCAAGACTTTAGTCGATAGCATCGCAGGGGGTTCTGGTACAAATAGTTTGTTATTGGGTACGTCTGGAACAGCTGTTACGATTGCCTTAACCGATATTTGGTCAAGAGCCAGTGGCATTGATTCGCTAATTGGTGTCGCAAATATAACAGCAAACACATTAACATTAGGTCAAAGCGCAGAAATTGCGGGTGTTAAGTTAGTTGATTTATCGAGTAATACTGCATTAACAGGCAATGTTATTAACGTAGGAAGTTTCACCGCAACCAATACAACGTTAATTGGTAGTGCGGTTGGTGCAAATTCGATTGTTGGCGGGGCTGGCAATGACACGATTACAGGTGGTGCGGGTAGCGACAATATCACTGGTGGTGCGGGGAATGACGTGTTTAACATCACTGGTGGCATTGACACAATTACTGATTTTGCAACGGGTGATTCATTGAACGTATCTTCGGGCGCAACAGCTAAAATTCTTGCTGTCGCAACGGGTGGTGTAATCAATATGAGCGCAAATACTGTTAATAACTTAGGCTCATTAATTATTGATGGTTCAGCGGCGGTAACAGCGGCAGTAACTATTACAGGTTCTAACAGTGCCGATAGCATTACGGGCGGTGGTGGTTCTGACGTAATTACTGGTGGAGCTGGTGTTGATACGATGACGGGTGGAGCTGGAGCAGATAAATTTGTATTCGCTACGCTAGATTTAAGCACATTTGGCTCGACTGTTACTGATGAAATCGTGGGTTTCACAACTGCTTCAGATAGCATTAGTTTGGGTGCGGTTGGTGTTTTGAGTGTTGGTGTTAAGCAAGTTAATACGATTACTTTAGGCGCATATAATGCGGGCGATACCATTGTTATTAGTGGAATTGGTGGAACATCTTCAACAGTTACGGCTGCTACAGATCTTGCAACAACGACAACTGCTGTACTTAATGCAATTAACACAATTATCGGTGTAACAGTTAATGCAACATCAGCAACGCCTTCTTCGGGTGTTATTACTTTAACTGCAAATACGGCTGGAACTGTCCCAACTGGAATGACATTTACTCCTGTAGCAACAGTAACAGAAGCAGGTGCAACGCCTGCAACTATCATGACTGCAAATGTTACTACATCAACACCAAACGTCCCTGAAGCGGTTGGTGCAAACTTTGTTAAAGTGATTGTCGCAGCCACCAGTTTATCTGCATTATTAACGGCTGCTGATACAGCACTTAATGGCACGATTGACTATTATTTTGGTGTTGTCGGAGCCGATGGTTATCTTGTCACAGATTCTGATGGCATTGGTTACACAGATGTTATTAAATTCACTGGCGCGACTGGTCTTCTTCCAGCAGATATTACAATTTAAAAATTCTTTGTTTTTATAAAAGATGCGATGTGGGTTTGTTGATTTATAGGCTGACCCACATCAAAACTTTTTCACTCAACTGCGCTAATAACGCATTCAAACCTGTTACCGCTGTTGCATAATTTTCATCAGCTAACGGCTGAGATAATTCAATCGAACCATGCTGCAAAATCGCGTGTGTTTTTTCATTTAGAAATGCCCAATCAACCGAAAGCGAAATCGTTTTTCCCAGCACAATATCTAACTGCGTCACGTCAATTACTAATCGGTAATCAACCATTCCCAGCAAACTCCACGGATAAGATTTAAACCAAAAATTTGCTTGTTGAGAAGCCAGATTTTTCGCTAAAACTTCGGTCATATTTTGTTTTAATAATGCCGCCCATTGATGTTGTTCTGCAAAATGCAACGCGCCATTTGTATCGCGTGTCACAATTTGTTTGCGTTCTAACGCACTCGGTAAACTGATTTGCGCGATACCAATCAATGGTTTCAAAGTTTCCCCTTTTTGAAGTGGGGTGAGCGCGAAGCGAGGGGTTTGTTTTGATTCTAAACTATAAAACTGAACAGGTGGCGCGGTAGCACAACCTTGTAAAAGTAATAAACCCGCTAAAACTAATTTTTTCATTTTTCACCTTCCTCACTTTTACCACGCACCACCGATTCTGGATGTTGTGCTAAATAATCCGTGAGTTGTTTCACTGATCCCGCTGCTTGAGTCAATTCTTGCAACAGCTGTTCAATTTGATAATGCGTTGTCGCGCCAGCTTCAAAATTACTCAAGGCTTTTTGTGCTGTGTTTAACGTTTTATCCGCTGTTCCCATCGTTCCTTGAACCGAGTTTAATGTGGCTGTTGCGGCTGTTGTTGTACCTTGCAAACCGCGTAACGTTCTATTGATTTCTTCAGTCAAATTATCGAGTGGCAATTTTGCAATTTTATCCATAATGATATTTGCGGAATGGGTAAATTGATCAAGCGAACTCGCCGTTGTAGGAAATTCAGTATACAAACCGTGTTTTGGATTAAGGGTGATTTTGCTTTTTGGGTGAAAATCCAAATCGACTAACAATTGTCCCGTCAACAAACTCCCCGTTTGTAATTGAGCGCGTAAACCTTTTTCAATCAATTGCGAAACCATATTTTCGGGTGAAATTTTTACATCAGGATGAACTTCTTTAATTCGTTCTGGTTGCAATTCGACAATCACGGGAATCCGAATTTCAGCGGTTTTTTCATCTAATTCCAAATTTATACTCAACACTTTTCCAACAGGATAACCGCGTAATTGAACGGGTGCGCCTTCCGTCAAACCGCGTACTGAGCCGTTAAAATACATCACATAATGCAATGTGTTGGTGTAAGTAATTTGGGTTGAAGCGTCATAAGTGTCGAATAACGGATAAAGTGTGTTTTCGGGTTGAATGGAATCAATCCCATCTTCGGAAGAAGCACGAAATGCAATGCCGCCACTTAACAATGAAATCAAAGGTCCAGTGCGAACCTTGAAACCATCTGCGCTTGCCGACAAATCCACGCCGCTATCAATCCAAAAGCGTGTATTTTTACGAATAAATTGGTCGTAAGGTTTGTTGATAAAAATCGTTAATCGAATTGCGTTCGCGGCTGCGGAAAGTTCGTGCGTTAAAACCTGCCCAACATTTATACCGTGAAAGTTAATCGGCGTTCCCGTTCGCATCGAACCAAGGTTGTTGGTTTCTAAAATAAACTCTTTGCCTTCGGCATTTGTTTTTAATGGCGGAGGATTATTTAAGCCAATAAAATCGTGTTTATGTTCGCCATTGCTAGGTTTTAGTTCGATATACGCGCCCGAAAGTAGCGTACCTAATCCCGAAATTCCGCCTAATCCGACTTGCGGACGCACCACCCAAAATTGAGTATTTTCTTTTAGATACTCACTCGAACGATTATTCATTTGTGCAGTGACAACAATTGTTTTTAGATCGTTGTTGATATTTATTGCGGTGACTTTGCCAATTTCAACATCGAGATATTTGATTTTGGTTTTATCAATTTCTAAACCTTCGGCTGTTGGGAAACTAATCGTAATCACTTCGCCTTTTTCAGAAAATGATTTGTAAATCAACCAACCACTTACTAAAACTGCAATTATTGGCAAAAACCAAATTAACGATAATTCGGATTTTTTATTTAGCGTGACTTCATCCGCTTCGTAAGTTTCGTTTAAATCAGTCATAAGTTACCAGTTTCCAAAAAACCATTCGTTTTCAACGTAATAATTTCAACGCTTTCGATGCCTTC